>NZ_JARVII010000090.1:0-560 GCF_029813755.1 Ottowia cancrivicina
CCCACCGCCGAAGTGCCGCTGACCAACTACGTGCAAGGCGAAATCCTGGCCGAAGCCAGCCTGCCCCTCAAACTCACCGCGCACAGCCCGTGCTTTCGCTCCGAAGCCGGCAGCGCCGGGCGCGACACGCGCGGCATGATCCGCCAGCACCAGTTCGACAAAGTGGAAATGGTGCAAATCACCCACCCCGCAAAAAGCTACGAGGCGCTGGATGAAATGGTCGGCCACGCCGAGCATGTGCTCCAGCTGCTGGAGCTGCCCTACCGCGTGGTGCTGCTGTGCACCGGCGACATGGGCTTTGGCAGCGCCAAAACCTTCGATCTGGAAGTGTGGCTGCCCGCGCAAAACACCTACCGCGAAATCTCCTCCGTCAGCAACTGCGAGGCCTTTCAGGCGCGCCGCCTGCAAGCGCGCTTCAAAACGGCGCAGGGCAAAAACGAACTCGTGCATACCCTCAACGGCAGCGGCCTGGCCGTGGGCCGCGCGCTGGTGGCCGTGCTGGAAAACCACCAGCAGGCCGACGGCAGCATCCGCATTCCCGCCGCGCTGCAACCCTACCT
>NZ_JARVII010000091.1:0-556 GCF_029813755.1 Ottowia cancrivicina
TTGACGCCATTGTCTGGAAAGGCCGCCAAGGCACGCCCTATGAAGGCAAAGTCTTTCTTTCCACGAGGGGAACAGAACTGAACGGCAAGGATATATTAGGCGCGGACATCGACTTGGCCTTGAGTTCATCGGCCCGTAGCCAGATTATTGACATGATCAACTGGTGGCTGCGCGAGACCACGCCGGCCACTGAGACGGTCACACAGCTTGTCAATGCCAATGTCAATGTTCCGACTCCGATTGGCGTGCCAATTCCTTTGCCTTGGTCATGGGTCACAACCGGTTCGCCCGCCCAAGGGACGGGCAGACTGACAGGCGTCAATTCAATCTCCATCAATGGCCACAGCCTGGGCGGGCATCTGGCCTCGGCCTTTGCGCGCATTTTTGGCGGCAGCCTCTCCATAGAACACATCTCCACCTTCAATAGCGCCGGTTTCTTGCGGAGCACTGCCGAGCTTTTCTTCGACAAAATTGACAACCTGCTGGGCAAAGGCCAGCCCATGTCAGCGGTTTCCAGCAGTCAGAGCAACTATTTTGCCGAGAATGGCATTAATTT
>NZ_JARVII010000092.1:0-555 GCF_029813755.1 Ottowia cancrivicina
TTGACGCCATTGTCTGGAAAGGCCGCCAAGGCACGCCCTATGAAGGCAAAGTCTTTCTTTCCACGAGGGGAACAGAACTGAACGGCAAGGATATAGTAGGCGCGGACATCGACTTGGCCTTGAGTTCATCGGCCCGTAGCCAGATCATTGACATGATCAACTGGTGGCTGCGCGAAACCACGCCAGCCACGGAGACGGTCACACAGCTTGTCAATGCCAATGTCAATGTTCCGACTCCGATTGGCGTGCCAATTCCTTTGCCCTGGTCATGGGTCACAACCGGTTCGCCCGCCCAAGGGACGGGCAGACTGACAGGCGTCAATTCAATTTCCATCAATGGTCACAGCCTGGGTGGGCATCTGGCCTCGGCCTTTGCGCGCATTTTTGGCGGCAGTCTCTCCGTTGAACACATCTCCACTTTCAATAGCGCCGGTTTCTTGCGAATCACTGCCGAGCATTTTTCGACAAAATTGACAACCTGCTGGGCAAAGGCCAGCCCATGTCAGCGGTTTCCAGCAGTCAGAGCAACTATTTTGCCGAGAATGGCATTAATTT
>NZ_JARVII010000093.1:0-555 GCF_029813755.1 Ottowia cancrivicina
GGATATTTACCATTGCGGGGCGTGCCATCAAATAAATTAAAACGATCGCGAGGGCTAAGCCATTTGTCTTCTTCTTCGGCATCTTTGAAAAGAAAGGAAGCGTAGCCGTCGAAATTGCATTCCAGGATGTGCATGTCATTCTTTCAGGAAAGCTGGTTTTGATCCAGGATAATTTGCATACCCTCAAAACCACCCATGCCTTTCAAATCCTATCCCGGGCGCACCGTCTGGTTTTATTTCATGGCAAAGGCTGAAAGCGAAAGCCCGTGAGCTTGCATTCATTCACGCGGGCAATGAATTCGTCGCTGACGTAGGTCGTGTTTTCAACCAGCTGGGGAATTCTGAAAATAGGCGGAAGCTCCTTCACATCTGGTCGCAAGACATAATGATCTATATCCATGAGCCTGCCGCTTGAAAAATACGCGATGGTGGATTTTTCTTCGTCCACCACATCCACGATGCGGGTTGGGTTGAATCCATAGTACTGCATGGCCTCATTCATTTTGATGGGCGCCAGCTCGCCATTGCGGCTGAGCATGTCGCCCAAGGCCTGCA
>NZ_JARVII010000094.1:0-541 GCF_029813755.1 Ottowia cancrivicina
CGTGCTCCAGCGCCTGGCCACCCGCAAAAACCCGCAGCCTTTTCTGGACGAAGCGGCCTTCCGCGCGCTGGAAGCCGAGCGCAAAGCCATCCAGACCCGCACCGAAGAGCTGCAAGCGCAGCGCAACGCCGCCAGCAAGCAAATCGGCCAGCGCAAGGCCAAAGGCGAAAGCGCCGACGATCTGATGGCGCAAATGGCCGCCCTCAAAAGCGGGCTGGACCAGTCCGCCGAACGCCTGGCCGCCATTCAGCAGCAAATGGAAGCGCTGCTGCTGGCCGTGCCCAACCTGCCGCATGAAAGCGTGCCCGTCGGCGCCGACGAAACGCAAAACCTCGAAGTGCGCCGCTGGGGCGAGCCGCCTCGCTTTGCCTTTGCCGTGCGCGACCACGTGGACCTGGGCGCGCCGCTGGGGCTGGACTTTGAAACCGGCGCCAAGCTCTCCGGCGCGCGCTTTGCCTTTCTGCGCGGCCCCGCCGCCCGCCTGCACCGGGCGCTGGCGCAATTCATGCTCGACGTGCAAACGCAGCAGCACGGCTACACC
>NZ_JARVII010000095.1:0-521 GCF_029813755.1 Ottowia cancrivicina
CTTGGCGGCGCACTGGATGACCGCCTGTATGGCGGCAATGGGGACGACCGTATGGAAAGCGGCGCGGGCAACGACTGGCTGGAAGGCGGGGCGGGAGAAGACACCTATGTTTTTGGCAAAACCGACACGGGTGTTGACACCATCTATGACAGCGACGGCAAAGGCCATCTGGAATATGAAGGCCAAAAGCTCAAAGGCGGCATGCGCCTGCATCAAAACGTCTGGTTCAACAAAGACCAGGGTTTTATTTATTCGCTCATTGGCAGTGAAGCCAACCCCATCTTGCTTGTGCAGCGCAAAGAAGGCGAACAAACCCGCACCGTAGCGCGCATACGCAACTGGCGCAATGGCGACCTGGGCCTGAGCATGAGCAATCAGTCTGATACGGACGGCGCCAGCATGGACCTGAACCAGTCAGGCACGGCAGGCTACATCCACATCAACGCAGGCCAGGCCGACAAAGGCGTCTCCCTTGCAGGCAACAGCCAGTCCAATTCTTTTATTGGCTCCAACCATGACGA
>NZ_JARVII010000096.1:0-513 GCF_029813755.1 Ottowia cancrivicina
TCAGGCCCGGGTCGCTCATCACCTGGCTCAGGCCATCAGAGATTTCTCCGCGCACACGGCCATCCAGCAGCGAAACCGTGCCTGCCGTGCCTTGCATGAAGCTGGTGAATGACCTTGCCGGTGTACGCGCCAAGGCAGCCAGTGCTGTCACAAGGCCGCCGCCATCGGCTACGGCAGCCTCATCCAGCCGGTCTATGACACCCTCGCCCCACTGCCGCATGTTGCGGTTCAGGCGCTGGCCCCAGCTGGGTTCGGCAGGCTGCTGCGCGGTTGAAGGGGTCGGGCTGCCATGCTGGGCTTCAGGCCGCGCAGCTTGCGGCAGCCCCAGCCTTCTGGCGTTTTCCACAGTCGGCGCCCAATCCTGTGGCCTGGCCCGCTCTGGCAGCGCTGGCTTTGAGGGCCGCATGGGCGTTGCAGACGCAGCAGGCGCTTGCGCGCGGATGCGCTCGATCTGCTCTCTCAAGTTCAGCCCGCGCGCGTTGCGGCCTATGACTTGTCCGCCCAGGCGCGAGA
>NZ_JARVII010000097.1:0-506 GCF_029813755.1 Ottowia cancrivicina
TGGGCCAGCACGCTGGCGATGCGGCCCAGCTTTTGCGCGCCGGCTTCGCTCACTTCAATCAGGCTGCTGCGCTTTTGAAAGTCGTACACCGACAGCGGCGACGAAAAACGCGCCGTGCCGCTGGTGGGCAGCACGTGGTTGGGGCCGGCGCAGTAGTCGCCCAGCGATTCGCTGGTGTATGCGCCCAGGAAGATGGCCCCGGCATGGCGCAGCAGCGGCTCCCAGCGGTGCGGCTCGCGGCTGGAAATTTCCAGATGCTCGGGCGCAATGCGGTTGGCGATTTCGCAGGCCTCTTGCATGCTGCGGGTGTGAATGAACGCGCCGCGCCCGGCCAGGCTTTTGGCGATGATGGCCGCGCGCGGCAAGGCGGGCAGCAGGCGCTGCATGGCCTCATGCACTTGCCGCATGTAGCTTTCATCCGGGGCAAGAAGAATGCTTTGCGCCAGCTCATCGTGCTCGGCCTGGCTGAACAAGTCCATCGCCACCCAGTCCGGCGGCGTCGTGCC
>NZ_JARVII010000098.1:0-502 GCF_029813755.1 Ottowia cancrivicina
GAAGCATGGTCTATCCGCGCCTTGCCAAAGGCTTCATATCTGGCTTTCCACGTCGTCTCGCCCGCCTTGTTCAGCGCCAATACGGGCACTCCCAGGTGATCCGTGACCAGGTAGTGGTAGCTGGCTTCTTTCAGGCTGGTTTTGCCGTTCAAGTCCGCCTGCCAGATGGGGTCGATGCTCCACAGGCTGCCTTCTTCTGCGTCTTCGTCCTCCTCGTTGGTTCTGGATTGCTGCGTGTGGGGGTTGAATCCGTACGCCCTGGTGAGCCGGCCTTCTTCATCAGCTTCGGCCATCAGGGCGCTTTCGCCGTTGATGTAGTAGGTGGTGCGGCTTGTTGCGCCTTGCGTGACAGTCTTGGCAATTCTTCGCCCAAAGGGGTCGTAGCGGTATTGGACGGTGAGGCCATCTGCGCTGTCCCTGATTTCGCTGAGTCTGCCTGCTGCGTTGTAGCGCCAGTTTCTTTCCCAGCCTGCGCCGGTTTCCTTGATGAGGTGGCCCAGCG
>NZ_JARVII010000099.1:0-493 GCF_029813755.1 Ottowia cancrivicina
CCCATCGCCTGGCTGGTGCTGGCCATGCTCTGGTTCGGCACGGGCGACGGCACGCCCGTTTTCACCGTCTTCATCGCCAGCTTTCCCGTTGTTTTCGCGGGCGGCATGCAGGGCGCGCGCACGCTGGAGCAGCGCTGGCGCGACCTCTCGCAAGTTTTCGCCCTGCCCTGGCACATGCGCGTGACCGACATCTACCTGCCCCACGTCATCTCCTACCTCTTCCCGGCCTGGATCGTGGCGCTGGGCAGCTCCTGGCGCGTGGTCGTCATGGCCGAGCTGCTGGCTTCATCCGACGGCGTGGGCGCGGCCCTGGCCTCCAGCCGCGCCCAGCTCGACATGCCCGCCACCCTGGCCTGGATCGGCGCCGTCGTGCTGTTGCTGCTGGCGCTGGAATATTTGCTGCTGGAGCCTGTCAAGCGCGAAATCGAGCGCTGGCGCGAAGCGGGCGCGCGCCGGGAAGGGCTGGCATGACGGCCCCCGTGTCCACACCCGC
>NZ_JARVII010000009.1:0-95859 GCF_029813755.1 Ottowia cancrivicina
TCGAGACAGTCATGTGAGAGGAAAGCGCTCAGAGACAAAAGGGCGCGCATGGTAGCGCGCCAGCCTGTGAAGCGGCCTGCCTGGCCGGCATTTGCTCCGGATGGGCGCCTGAGGCTGAAGGCGGAACGGCGAACGGGCAGTTTTTTGCTCTTTTATTAGTAGCATGATGTCCTAGTGGAAACTGCGCAAAGAAGCATTTCAATGGCCTTGAATTTGCTCCTGTTTTTGATGCGCCCTGGCAGGCGCTTCAGGCGCTGGGCGCGACCCAAAAGATTAAGGGGTGTCCACAATGCACCCCGTTTGAAATCCACGCGCGGCTCATGGCGCAAATAATCGGCGCGGGTGAATGGGAGGCAGGCAAATGCCCTGTGCCGTTACCATCCGCGCCCTGGCATTTTTTTTCCGAATACCGAATCCGTGACCCGTTTCTTTCTTGTTTTTCTTTCCGTTCAGGCCGTGCTGTTTGGCATGGAAATGCTTGCTCCCGTGCAAGCCGCCGTGGTGCAGCCCTGGACGGGGCTGGTGGCCAGCGCCAGCGCGGCCATCATCCAGTTTTTTGATCCCTCGGCCATTTCCCACGGACGCGTGGTGCAAAGCGCGCAGTCGGGCTTTGGCATCTCCATCGAGCCGGGCTGCAACGGCGTGGAGGCGGCCATCGTGCTGCTGGCGGCGGTGCTGGCCTTCCCTTCGAGCTGGAAGATGAAGCTCTGGGGCCTGGGGCTGGGTTTCATGGCCGTGCAGGGCGTGAACCTGCTGCGCGTGGTCAGCCTGTTTTTCCTGGGGCAGTGGAACTTGCAGGTGTTTGAATTTGCGCACCTGTACATGTGGCAGGCGCTCATCATGCTGGATGTGCTCATCGTCTGGCTGCTGTGGATGCGCTACGTGGCGCGGCACGAAAAGCGGGTCAGTCCCGCCAAACAGCCTTCGGCGCCCACGGCCTGAACCCCGCCTGCCCCTTGCCCTGGAGAGCATTCATGCGCGCCACGCTCATTGGCCGATTTCTTCTGCTGGCCCTTGCCGGCCTTGTCGTTTTGCTGCCGCTGTGGTACTGGGCGCGCGAATGGTTCGCCGCGCCGCCGCTGTGGCTGGCTGGCACCGTGATGAAGCTGCTGTTCGCGTGGGTGGAGGGTTTCGAGATAGATGGCGTGACAGGCACGCTGCTCACGCGCGTGCAAGTGCTCATGCCCGGCCCTGGCGGGCGGCAGATGCTGGCCGAACTCACGCCCGAAGTGAGCTACCCCACCTACGGCTACGGCCAGGTGCTGCTGTGGGCCATGCTGCTGGCCTCGCGCCCGCGCTGGTGGCCCCTGAAGATGGCGTGGGGCAGCGTGCTGCTGCTGCCCGCGCAGGCCTGGGGCCTGTGCTTTCAGTGGCTGCGCGACGTGGCCCTGACCCCCGGCGGCAATGCAATGGCCTATCTGGGCTACCCCGCCTGGGCTAATGAAGTGATTGCCTACGGCTACCAGTTCGGTTTTCTCATGCTCACGCCCGTGGCGCCCATCCTGCTGTGGCTGTGGTTTGACAAACGCTTCGTCGCCGCCTTGTGGCTGGAAGCCGCACTGGACGAAGAAGCGCCCGCCCGCCCCGAGCACGCGCCGCGCGTACGCTGAAAAACCGCCCAGGCGGCCTGCTTCGCTGATGCCCGTATCTGCGTATGGCTCAGCCTTGAAAGACTGGCGCAGAAAGGCTTTTCTACGCTCCTCTATTCATAGCATGACGTCCTAGTCGGGATTGCGCGATACGGTATTTTCATCCCTCTAAATTCGCTCCTTTTTTTGCTTCAGCCTGGCGGCAGAATCGGCGCGCAGGCTGCTCGCAAACCGCTTTCCCACGCGTCTGCGCTTCAGGCCGCCGCACAAAAAAGCCGGGCAGCGCCCGGCTTTTTACATGGCGGGCCGCTGCTTATTGGCCTGGCGCCTGCCCTTCCACGCCTTCCACGAAGAAGTTGATGCCGCCCAGAAAGGCATCGTCGGCCACTTGGCCTTCGGCTAACACCTGCTTGCCGGTGTTGTCGGCAATGGGGCCTTGCCAGATGTGGAAGGCGCCGGCCTTGAGGCCCTCTTTCACTTCGGCCAGCCGGGCGCGGGCGCTTTCGGGCACGTCTTCGGCCAGGGAAACGAGGTCGATCGCGCCTTCTTTCACGCCCCACCAGTGGCGCTCGGGCTTCCAGGTGCCGTCCATCACTTCGCGGATGGTCTTGACGTAAAACGGCGTCCAGTTGATGGCGGCGGAGGCGATGTGCGCCTTGGGGCCGTAGTGCGTCATGTCGCTGTCCCAGCCGAAGCCGCGCTTGCCCAGCTTTTCGGCGGTTTGCAGCACGGCAGAAGAGTCGGTGTTTTGCATGAGGATGTCCGCGCCGCCGTTGATGAGGGCGGTGGCCGCTTCGGTTTCCTTGGGCGGGTTGAACCACTCATTGACCCACACGATTTTCACGCTGGCCTTGGGGTTGGTGCTGCGCGCGCCCAGGGCGAAGCTGTTGATGTTGCGCATGACTTCGGGAATGGGCACGGAGGCCACCACGCCCAGCGTGCCGGTTTCCGTCATGGCGCCGGCCAGCAGGCCGGCCATGTAAGCGCCTTCGTAGGTGCGCGTGTCGTACGTGCCCAGGTTGGCGGCGGTTTTGTAGCCGGTGGCGTGCTCGAATTTCACTTGCGGAAAGTCGGCGGCCACTTTCAGCATTTGCTCCATGTAGCCGAAGGTGGTGCCGAACACCAGCTGGTTGCCCTGCTGGGCCATGTCGCGCAGCACGCGCTCGGCGTCGGCGCTCACGGGCACGCTTTCCACGTAAGAGGTTTGCACCTTGTCGCCAAATTCTTTTTCAACAGCTTTGCGGGCGTTGTCGTGCGCAAAGCTCCAGCCGCCGTCGCCCACGGGGCCGATGTAGGCGAAGGCGACTTTGAGCGGCTCTTGCCTGGGCGCGGGGGCGCTGGCGGCGGGCGCGGGCGATCCGGCAGGCTGGTCTGCCGCTTGCGAAGCGGCTTCTTCTTTCTTGCCGCAGGCGGCAAGGGCGGCGGCGGCCAGCGCGGCGGCGGCCAGCTTGAGCGCAAGGCGTTTGGAGGGATGGTTCATGAGAAAAACGGGGCGAAAGGATGAACGGAAAGGGAGCCAGAAAGGGAGCAATCGTAAGCAAATTTATGATCGCCGCCCCATGACGACCCCGCACGATATTCCGCAAAGCACCTCGCGGCCTGCCCCGCAACCCGCCCCGCAAAACGCCTCACAAAACGCTCCGGCCCCTTTGCCTTCCAGCCTGGATTACCTGCGCCAGGTGCTCACCTCGCGCGTGTATGACGTGGCGGTGGAATCTGCGCTGGACGAAGCGCCCGCGCTCAGCCGCCGCACCGGCCACACCGTGCTGCTCAAGCGCGAAGACCAGCAGCCCGTTTTCAGCTTCAAGCTGCGCGGCGCTTACAACAAGATGGCGCACCTGACGCCCGGCCAGCTGCACAAGGGCGTGATTTGCGCCAGCGCGGGCAACCACGCACAGGGTGTGGCGCTGGGCGCGCGCAAGCTGGGCGCGCGCGCCGTCATCGTCATGCCCGTGACCACGCCGCGCGTGAAGGTGGACGCCGTGCGGGCGCTGGGCGGCGAAGTCGTGCTGGCCGGCGAGAGCTATTCCGACGCCTACGCCCATTCGCTGCAATTGCAGGCCCAGCAGGGGCTGACCTTCATTCACCCATTTGACGATCCGCTCGTCATCGCCGGGCAGGGCACCATCGGCATGGAGCTGCTGCGCCAGCACGCCGGCCCGCTGCACGCCGTGTTCGTGGCCGTGGGCGGCGGCGGCCTGATCAGCGGCGTGGCGGCCTACATCAAGGCCCTGCGGCCCGAAATCAAAATCATCGGCGTGCAGATGAACGACTCGGACGCCATGGCGCAATCGGTGGCGCGCGGCGAGCGCGTGGCCTTGCGTGATGTGGGCCTGTTTGCCGATGGCACCGCCGTCAAGCAAGTGGGCGAAGAAACCTTCCGCATCGCCCGCGAGCTGGTGGACGAATTCATCACCGTGGACACCGACGCCGTGTGCGCCGCCATCAAGGACGTGTTCATCGACACGCGCAGCATCGTCGAGCCATCGGGCGCAATGGCCGTGGCCGCCCTCAAGCAATACGCCGCGCGCGAAGGCACGGCGCCCGGGCAGACGCTGGCGGCCATTCTCTGCGGCGCGAACATGAACTTTGACCGCCTGCGCTTTGTGGCCGAGCGCGCCGCCGTGGGCGAGGAAAGCGAGGCGCTGTTTGCCATCACCATTCCCGAAGAGCGCGGCAGCTTTCGCCGCTTTTGCGAAACCGTGGGCCGCCTGCCCGGCGGCGCGCGCAACGTCACCGAATTCAACTACCGCATCAGCGACCGCGCCCGGGCGCACGTCTTCGTGGGCCTGACCACCGCCGCGCGCGGCGAATCGCCCATGCTGGCCGCCGCCTTCGAGCAGGCGGGCTTTTCAGCGCTGGACCTCACCCACGACGAGCTGGCCAAGCAACACGTGCGCTACATGGTGGGCGGCCACTCGCCGCTGGCCAGCCACGAGCGGCTGCTGCGCTTTATCTTCCCGGAGCGCCCCGGCGCGCTGCTGCAATTTCTCAGCCTCATGCAGCCGGCCTGGAACATCAGCCTGTTTCACTACCGCAACCAGGGCGCCGATTTCGGCCACGTGCTCGTGGGCATCCAGGCGCCCGAAAGCGACGGCCCGGCCCTGCACGCCTTTCTGGACAAGCTGGGCTACGCCTGGATTGACGAAACCGGCAACCCGGCCTACGCGCTGTTTCTCAAGGGCTGAGAGGCTGTTCAACCGCCTTGCGGCAAGGCGCCGCTCACCAGCCGCTCACACGAAGCGATAGCCTGCGTGAAACGGGGAAATTCGCTCCTTGATTCATAGCATGACGTCCTAGTGGAAAGAGCGCGAAAGCCGTTTTTCACCCACCTGGATTTGCTCCTTTTTCTGAGTCTCTTCAGCGTCTGGCCGTGAGGGGCTGCAAGGCGCAGGCGAGTCTTGTGACCCGGCAAGGGTTTGCAGCGCCCACGAGCGCCCAGGTTCGCGCCTTTCGCGCCACGGACAAATTGCGAACAGACACTCACACGGCGCGCACGCCGTCTGCGATCTGGCCTGGGCCTTCTGGCGCGTCAGGCTCCGTGTGCTGGCGCGCGCGCTGCCACACTGCTTCGGGCGGCAGGGGTTTGAGGCGGTGGTCGCTCCACACCTGCCGCCAGGCGCGCGCGCCGCGCAGGCCGTGGCGCAGGCCCAGCATGTGGCGGGCAATGGCGTACCAGGGTGTGCCGTCTTGCGCGGCCTCGGCCTGCATGTAGGCGAGCATGGCGCGCTCCACGGCTTCGCGCGTGAGGGGCGGGGCGGCATCGCGGCCTGTATCACGGCCTGCATCGCCGAAAAAGCGCGCGTCCCACTCGCTCATCAGCCAGGGGTGGTGGTAGGCGGCGCGGCCCAGCATCACGCCGTCCACGTGCGCCAGGTGCGCGGCGATTTGTTCGTTGCTGCTCACGCCGCCGTTCAGGCAGATGGTCAGCTGCGGAAAGTCGCGCTTGAGCTGCCAGACCCGCTCGTGGCGCAGCGGCGGCACTTCGCGGTTTTCCTTGGGGCTGAGGCCCTCCAGCCAGGCATTGCGGGCGTGCACGATGAACACACTGCAGCCCGCTTGCGCCACTTCGCCCACGAAGTCGCGCACGAAGGCGTGGCTTTCTTCGCGGTCAATGCCGATGCGGTGCTTGACGGTGACGGGAATGTCCACCGCATCGCGCATGGCTTTCACGCAGTCGGCCACCAGGCGCGGCTGGGTCATCAGGCACGCGCCGAATGCGCCGCGCTGCACGCGCGGGCTGGGGCAGCCGCAGTTGAGGTTGATTTCGTCATAGCCCCATTGCTGGCCCAGCCGCGCGCATTGCGCCAGCTCAGCCGGGTCGCTGCCGCCCAGTTGCAGCGCCACGGGGCGCTCCATCTCGTCGCGCCGCAGATGTCGCCGCAGCGAGCCGTGCAGCAGCGCGCCGCAAGTCACCATTTCGGTATAGAGCCGCGCATGGCGCGTGATCAGGCGGTGCAGGTAGCGGCAGTGCTTGTCCGTCCAGTCCAGCATGGGCGCCACGCACAGACGCCAGGGGCTGAAAGGGGGCGAATCGGCGGCAGGGGCTTTTTCAGTATTGAGCATGGGCTGGCCAGCCTTTCAGTGATCCGGCGGCGCGGCCACGCTGAGCGACACCTGTTCGGGCGCCAGCCACGCGCCATCGCGCAAACCCTGGAGCGTGGCCAGCACCAGCGCCGCCACCGTCAGCGAGGCGAAAGCCAGCGCCAGCAGCGCCAGCGCGCCCATCACGCCCGAATCGTGCCCGGCCAGCCGCAGGGAGAGGGCGGCAAAGGCCGCCAACGGAAACGACAGCGCCCACCAGGTGACGGAAGCCGGCTGCGCGAGCATGCGCGGCATCACGTTCAGGCTCCAGAGCAGAAACATCAGCGCCACGCCCCAGGCCATCCAGGCCAGCACAGCAGGCCCGCCCAGTTGCAGCAAGGCCATGCCCGCCACCGCTGGCGGCGCGATGGTGATGAAAGTCAGCGGCAGCAGCCGCTGCGTCCACACGCCATGCACGGCCAGCCGCGCCAGCAGCAGCGTCAGCAGCGCCAGCCACAGCGTCACGCCCACGCCGAACTGGGCCGCCGCCCACGGCCCCGCGCCCACAGCCCCGCCTGCCAGCGCAGCCACCACATTGCCCACGGCGGGCAGAAAAAGCGATGGCGTCAGCTGCGCCCAGCCGCCCGCCTGCGCGTTGTTGATCCAGCGGCCCAGCGCCCAGACCGTGGCGCCCATTTGCCCCAGCGAACCCAGCCACCACAGCGCCGCCGCCCAGCCGCCCGTTTGCCCCAGCGCGCTCACGGCCACGCCCGCCAGCAGCATCAGGGAAATGGGCAGGGCCGCCACAAAGGCATGGCGCACCGGATGCGCCAGATCAGCCGCCAGCGCCTCCGGCTGGCGCAGCCAGCGCCACCACGACAGCCCCAGCAGCGCCACAAACGCCAGCGCTGCCAGCGCCCCCAGCGCCAGCGCCCCGGCCCCAGCGATGTCCCCCATGCTGCGCGCGGCCTGCGCCCACGCCAGCGACAGCCCGGCCAGCCCCATGACGATGGAAAACCAGCCGGGATGCAGGTGCTTGAGAGCCTCGGGACGCAGCATGTTCATGATGGAAGGTGCGGAAGAAAAAACGGAAAACCCGGTTCGGGCGCCAGGCCGGCCGCAAGCGCCAGCGGCGCCTTGCAGCCATCATTCTTTTCAGAAGCGGCGCTTGCCGGAGCCTGCTCTCAGTCGCCCACCAGCTGGTTGAGCTTTTGCGCCTCGAACTGCTCATGCAAGGCGGCGTTGTCGGGCACGCAGTCCGGGTCAATCTTGCAGGCCAGCTTCTCGATGGCCTGCCACAGCAGGGCAATCTGGTGGTCTTGCGCGGCCGTGCCGTCAATCAGCCCGCGCAGCGCCTGGCTGACGGGATCATCGCTTTGCGTCACGCCGTAGGCGGAAAAACCCATTTTGGCGGCGGCGGCCTCGCGGCGCGCGGCCTCGCCCTCCTGAATGATGCGGGCCGGGTTGCCCACGGCCGTGGCCCCGGCGGGCACAGGCTTGGTGACCACCGCGCCCGAGCCGATCTTGGCGCCGTCTCCCACCGTGAAGCTGCCCAGCACCTGCGAATTGGCCCCCACGATCACGCCCTTGCCCAGCGTGGGATGGCGCTTGGCTCCTTTGTCCAGCGAAGTGCCGCCGAGCGTGACGCCCTGGTAAATCGTGCAGTCATCGCCGATTTCCGCCGTCTCGCCAATCACCACGCCCATGCCGTGGTCGATGAACACGCGCGCGCCAATGCGGGCGCCGGGGTGGATTTCAATGCCCGTGAGAAAGCGCCCCCAGTGCGAAATCCAGCGCGCCAGCCACAGCCAGCCGCGCTGCCACAGCGCATGCGCCACGCGGTGCAACGCCAGGGCGTGAAAGCCGGGGTAGGAAAACACCACATCCCACACGCTGCGGGCGGCTGGATCGCGCTCCAGAATGGACTGGGCGTAAGAGCGAATGCGTTGAAACATAAGGGGTGAAAGTGTAGGGGCGAACGCCCTGGCGCGCCCCTTGCCGCCCAAGCCCCATGCGCAGCTGGATGCACGGCCTTATTTCGCTACTTTATCCATAGCATGATGTCCTAGTGGAAATTGCGCGAAGCGGGTTTTATGCCCCTTGGATTTGCTCCTGTTTTAAAGCCTCCCTTGGCAAGCGAAGCCAGATTTCATGCGCTGGCTGACTGCCGCGCGCCCGTCTCAATCTTCTTCATGGCCGCGCCTGGCCGCCTGCTGCATGGCGCGGGCGATGCCGCGCAGGATGTGAATGTCTTGCTGCGTGGGCTGGGCGCGGTTGAAGAGCTGTTGCAGGCGGGGCATGAGCTTTTTGGGCGCGGCCGGGTCGAGAAAGCCCACGGCGACGAGCGCCTGCTCCAGATGGGCCAGCATGGCCGCCACCTGCTCTGCATCGGCCTGATCGGCCAGGCTGGCGGCGGGCCGCACGGCAAAGGCGCTTGCAAACGCCGCCTCGCCAAAGCGCGCCAGCAGCGCCTGCCGCCAGTCGTAGGCGATGAGCTGCGCGGCGGCGGCCAGGTTGAGCGAGCCGTAGGCCGGATTGGCCGGAATGCTCAGGCAGGCATGGCAGCGCCACACATCCGCGTTGCGCATGCCGTAGCGCTCGCAGCCAAACAGAAAAGCCACGCCCCAGGGGCCGCTGGGCGCGGGCCGCGCCGGATTGAGCAGCTGGCTGAAGTGCTCGCGCGGCGCGCAGACAGGCGGGCCGAAGTCGCGCGGCGTCATGGCCGTGGCGCACAGGTGCGTCACGCCCTCCAGCGCCTCTTGCAGCGTGCCCGTCACGCGGGCGGCGCGCAGCACGTCATCAGCGCCGCTGGCGCGCTCCACGGCTTCGGGGCGGGTCAGCACATCGGGCCAGCGCGGGCGCACCAGCGCCAGGTCATGAAAGCCCATCACCTTCATGGCGCGCGCCACCGCGCCCACATTGCCAGCATGGCTGGGTTCAATCAGGATGAAGCGGGTGACGGCAGGCGGCGCGGACATGGCAGGCAAGGGAGCGGAAAGCAGGCGCGGATTGTGTGCCTGTTGCAAGCGGGGCTTTTATGTAAAAACATGTTGCATAAAATCACCCGCCACCGCTTTTGTTCAACCTTCTTGCCTTTCTCAACCATGCCAATGCCAAGACTTTCCCTGGCGGCCGCAGCCGCCCTGGCGTGCGCTCTTTCAGCCTGCGCCTCCATCACGCCTGAAGCCCGCCGGGTCATGGTGTATTCGGAAAACAACCGGCTGCTGGATCGCTGCCAGCAGCTCGGCCCCGTCTCCGCTGAAGTGTCAGAGATGAATATGCTCACGCTGGAAGAAGCCATCCAGCAGGCCAAAAACGATTTGCGCCACCAGGCCGCCACGCGCTACAAGGCCGATGCCGTGGTGCTGGTGAATACCGATATCACGCAGTCTTTTCTGGTGCGGCATGCCACGCTTCAGGGCATGGCGCTCAAGTGCCATCCGTAACCGGGCCTGAAAGAAGAACGCCATGCTGGATTTTTCAAATTCAAGCCAGGAGCGCCTTTTCACCGTCACTGTCAGCTATTCGGCTGAAGCGCTTCGCCGGGGGGGGGAAACATTATGAAAACCTCTCTGCGCAATTGCAATCCAAGGCTGCTCTCAGCGAAGAAAAAGCGCTGCTGCTGGCGCAGCGCCTGAAGTCTGCGCCCTATGTGGTGATTGGCAAGAAAACGCCGGAGAGCAAGGCCCGCGACTTGCAAAAGCGGCTGGAGTCCGTGGGCCTGCGCGTGGAGCTGGAGCCGGTTCTGAGTCTGGCCGCCAAGCTGGACGAGCTGCAATGCCCCGCCTGCGACAAATACGTGGTTCTGACTGCGCAGCGCCAGTGCCCGGCCTGCGGTGCGTATGTGGACAAGGTGTCTTCCCTGCACGTGCTGCGTAAAAAAATTGAGCGGGAGGAGCGCAAAGCCATCGAAAACGGCCTGGCCGCCAGCGCCAACCGCGAAAAGGGCCTGGAAATGGCCCGGCTGGAAAAACGCCTGCGCGAGCAGATTCGCGCGGAGCTGATGAAGGAAATGGGGCTGGACCCCAGGCGCCAGCGGCAGCGCATCTTCTTCCAGGCGGGCCTCGCGCTGCTGGCCGCCGTGGCTTTCGTGAGCGCAGGCTACGGCTACGCCCGCTACCAGAAGGGCGCGCCGCCCGATGAGCGCACCGCGCTGGCGCTGGCCCGCCAGCTCACGCCCGAAGAATGGCACCGTGAAGACGTGCTGACCAATCAGGCCCTGGCCGCCACGCAGGGCCTGGGGCCGCAGCCCGCCAGCAGCGCGGTGGAGCTGCTGGCCGCAAGCGGCGGCGAAGCCAGCCTGGCGGCCGCACCCATGGCGGAATACGAAGCCAGCCAGGGCGGCAACCACGCCTGGCGCGACGCCTTCCGCCAGCTGCCTGAGCCACAGCGGCTGCAAATCATTGGCCGCGTGGCCAATGACATGGCGCGCGCCGGACAGGCGGGCCGCGCCATGCAGGCGCTGCAAAGCTTGCCGGACAGCCCTGGCCTGCAAGCGCTGAAGCTGGGCTTGCAAGCCGCCGTGCTGGCCCGCAACCCGGACAGCCGCGATCTGGCTGCTTTGCAAACGCTGCAAAGGCAAATCCAGGCTCTGTCCGGCGCTTTTGAGCGGGCGCAAGCATGGCTGGCCGCCTACCGCCAACTCTCGCTCGCGCAGCCTGCCTTCTACGAGCAAAACGCGGCTTTTGCCAACGAGGCGCAGGCAGCCCTGCGCGACGCGCCAGCGCCGCACAAAACGATGCTGCAAGAGCAGTTGCGAATAGCCCGCGCCGAAGCCCTGCAAAGCCACATTGCCTGGCTGGCCCGCCAGGGCCGCTGGAATGAAGCGCAAAGGCAGTTCGAGCAGATGCGCTATGCCGCCGCCGGAACGGATGCCAGCGCGCCCGTGCAAATCAGCCTGCTGGCCCAGCACGCGCTGGCGGCGCGCAAGCTGGGCCTGCTGCGCGAGGAAGAAGAGCTGATGAACCGCCTGCCCGTTCCGCTTTCCAGGGCGATGGAATCAGGCCAATGGCCTGCCGCCCTGGATGCGCTGCGCCCCTGGGCGCGCGGCGGCAACTGGCCCGCCGCGCCGCGCATGCAGGCCGCCTTGCGGGCCGTCAGGGAGCAGATCGACCGGCTGCCCGCCGCCAGCAAGGCGCAGGCTCTGGCGCGGCTGGCCCTGCTCGACTACGAAGCGGGCGAGCGCAAGCAGGGCATGGAAACGGAGCGGCAATTTCGCCAGGCGCTGCCGCAGGCAGGCGGCGCGGCAGCGGAGGAGCAGGTGCGCTTTCTGGTGGAAAGCGGCCTGGTCTTCGCCGAACGCGCGCGGCATGCCGGCGCGCTGGCCGAGGCCGAAGCCTGGCTGCGCAGCGTGGGGCTGGTGGTGTTGCGCTGAGGGTCTGTTCAAGGCCTGGCCGCGCACTTGGCCAGCGGGAAGGACTGTCTCACCGGCTTATTTCGCTACTATATCCATAGCATGATGTCCTAGTGGAAACTGCGCTAGGCGGCATTCATGCCCCCTCAAATTCGCTCCTGTTTTTGATGGCATAGACAGGCGGCCGCACCCTACAGTCCCTGCCCGCCCGGCATGCGCGGGCGGGCCGCGCCGGTAGCATTCGGCCTTTTGCCAAAAGATGGGGCCGGCAGCGCGCAAAGCCGCCTTCTGCGCCTCATTTCCCGGGAAAGCCATTCATGCCATTCACCTGGACTGACCCCACGGTCATCATGTTCGCCGTCTATCTGGCCGCCATGCTTGGCATTGGCGCGCTGGGCTATCTGAGCACCAAGAATTTGTCGGACTACATCCTGGGCGGGCGCAGCCTGGGCAGCGTGGTCACGGCGCTGTCGGCGGGCGCGTCCGACATGAGCGGCTGGCTGCTGATGGGGCTGCCGGGCGCGGTGTATCTGTCGGGGCTGTCAGAGTCATGGATTGCCATTGGCCTGATTGCGGGCGCCTGGCTGAACTGGCGGCTGGTGGCGGGCCGCCTGCGCCTGTACACCGAGCGCGCGGGCAACGCGCTGACGCTGCCGGACTATTTCGCGCACCGCTTTGAAGACGAGAACAACATCCTGCGCATCGTCACGGCGATGGTCATTCTGGTTTTCTTCACGGTGTACTGCGCCTCGGGCGTGGTGGCGGGCGCGCGCCTGTTCGAGAACATGTTCGGCATGCCTTACGAAACGGCGCTGTGGGTGGGGGCGCTGTGCACCATTGCCTACGTGTTCGTGGGCGGCTTTCTGGCCGTGAGCTGGACGGACACCATTCAGGCGGCCATGATGATCACGGCGCTGCTGCTGGCGCCCGTCATTGCTTACCTGGCCGTGCAGGGCCAGTTGCAGCCGGGGCAGGACTGGCACAGCCTCATTGACGCCGACAAGTTCGACCTTTTCAAGGGGCAGACGGCCATCGGCATCCTCTCCTTGGCCGCCTGGGGGCTGGGCTACTTCGGCCAGCCGCACATTCTGGTGCGCTTCATGGCCGCCGCCTCGGTGCGGCACATTCCCAACGCCCGCCGCATCGGCATGACCTGGATGGTGCTGTGCCTGGGTGGCGCGGTGGCCGTGGGCTTTGTGGGCATTGCCTACTTCGCCGTCAGCCCGGCGGGCGCGGATGCCGTCAATGCCAATGCCGAAACCGTGTTCATGGAGCTGGCCAAGCAGCTGTTCAACCCGTGGATTGCGGGCGCGCTGCTGGCGGCCATTCTGGCGGCGGTGATGAGCACGCTCTCATGCCAGCTGCTCGTGTGCTCCAGCGCGCTGACGGAAGACATCTACCGCACCTTCTTGCGCAAGCAAGCCAGCCAGAAGGAGCTGGTGTGGTTTGGCCGCGCGATGGTGCTGGTGGTCGCGCTGATCGCCATTTCAATCGCCCGCAATCCCGACTCACGCGTGCTCGGCATGGTCAGCTACGCTTGGGCGGGCTTTGGCGCGGCTTTCGGCCCCGTCATCATCCTCTCGCTCTTTTGCAGCCGCGTCACGCGCGACGGCGCGCTGGCGGGCATCGTCACCGGTGCGGTCACCGTGCTGGTGTGGAAGCAGTTCGGCTGGTTCGGCCTGTATGAAATCGTGCCCGGCTTCATCCTCGGCTGGGCCGCCACGCTTGGCGTCAGCCGTCTGGGCCGGCCCTCAGCCGCCATGCTGCAAACCCATGCCAGCGTCGAGCAGGAGCTGGCGCGCCTGCAAGTTCATTAAGGGCCTGCCGGCTTTCACGCCAGCCTGCGCCCCGCTGCGGGAGCAGGTTCAATGCGAGGCCCATACGTTTTGAAACTGCTGTTGCGCCTGGCCTGTGCACCGCTTCAGGCGTTCTCGCGTTCAATTGCTGCATGCATTTGCGGCCTGCGCCGCATGATTTTTCTGATGTTCTCTACGCGAAAGGAGATGCGAAATGAGAATGCTGAAGCTGCTTTGGGCTTTGCCTCTGGGCCTGGCGACGCTGGGCGCGGCGCATGCGCGCGGCAACGATGTGTACTGGTCAGTGGACGTTGGCTCGCCCGGCCTGGCGGTCGGCGTGGGCAATGCGCCCCGCGTGTACGCGCCGCCTGTTTACGTTGCGCCGCCGCCCGTGTATGTGCCGCCGCCACCCGTTTACGTGCCGCCGCCGCGCCCCACGGTGTACGTGCAGCCTGCGCCGCCGCCCGTCGTGGTGTATGAGCCTCCTTACGGCGGCCCGTACTACGGCCAGCCCTATGGCGGCGGGCGCTACCACTATTGGCAGCCCACGCGGGCGGAAGCCAAATCAGGCAAGTCGAACTGAAAACTCCGCCGCCTGCTCATGGCGGGCCGCGCAAAAAGGCCGTGAAGCTGCGGGCTTCATGGCCTTTTTGTGTGTGCGCCCGGCACAATCGCGCCTTTTGCCGTTCATTTCAGGAGTCGGGCGCGCCCCTGCCGCGTCCAGCTTTCATGACTGATCTTGATGCTTTGCAGCCCCTCTCGCCCCTGTGGGCGGGCCGCCTGCATTTGATGCTGGAGCTGATGGCCACGCTGGCTTTCGCCCTTTCGGGCGTGCTGGAGGCGGCGCGCAAGCGGCTGGACATGGTGGGCGTGGTGGTGGTGGCCTTCGCGGCCGCCTTTGGCGGCGGCACGCTGCGCGATCTGCTGCTGGATCACCGCCCTTTTTTCTGGGTGCAGGACACCTTTTTTCTGTGGCTGGTCATCGTGGTGTGCGCCGCCGCCATGCTGTTCATGCGCCAGCATCATTTGCAGCCGACCGAGCGCGCCATTGTCTGGCCCGATGCCATTGGCCTGGGCCTGTTCACCGTGATTGGCGAAGAGCGCGCGCTGGCGCTGGGCCAGCCCGCGCTGGTGGCGGTGATGATGGGCGTGATCACCAGCGTGTTTGGCGGCGTGCTGCGCGATGTGCTTTGCAACGAAGTGCCGCGCGCCCTGGCCGATCACCGCCCTTACGCGCTCTGGGCTTTCGCGGGCGGCTGGCTTTACTGGGCGCTGCGGCTGGCGCTGCCCGTCTGGCTGTGCATCAGCGTGGGCGTGACGGCCATCGCGGGGCTGCGCCTTCTGTCCGTCTGGCGCGACTGGCGCCTGCCCGCCTGGCGGCAGTAGCCTCACCCTCTGGTTTGCAAGCCAAATCGGCCTGAAGTCCTAGTGGAATGGGCGCAGGCAGCTATCAAAACAATAGTAAAAGGAACTCTCGTAATGGCAATGGATGCCGCCCTGCTGCTGAAGGCCGCCGTGATGGGCGTGGTGGAAGGGCTGACGGAATTTCTGCCCATCTCCTCCACGGGCCATCTCATCTTGGCAGGCAGCCTGCTGGGCTTTGATGAAGCCAAGGCCAGCGTTTTTGAAATGGCCATTCAGATCGGCGCCATCTGCGCCGTGGTGCTGGTGTACTGGCAAAAAATCCGCGCCACCTTGCTGGCGCTGCCCACGCAGCGGCAGGCGCAGCGCTTTGCGGCCCATGTGCTGATTGGTTTTGCGCCTGCCGTCCTGCTGGGCCTGCTGGCGGGCAAGGCCATCAAGGCGCACCTGTTCAATGCGCCAGTGGTGGCGCTGGCGCTGGTTGCGGGCGGCATCGTCATCTTCTGGGCCGAAGGCCGCCAGCGCCCCGCGCGCGTTCAAAGCGTGGACGAAATGAGCGGCCTGGACGCGCTCAAGGTGGGCCTGGCGCAGTGCGTGGCCATGATTCCGGGCGTCAGCCGCTCTGGCGCCACCATCATCGGCGGCATGCTGCTGGGCCTGTCACGCCCGGCGGCCACGGAGTTTTCTTTTTTTCTGGCCATTCCCACCCTGATCGGCGCGGGCGTGTATTCGCTCTGGTCTGACCGCGCCTTGCTGGCCTGGGCCGATGCGCCGCTTTTTGCCGTGGGGCTGGCGCTGTCATTTGGCAGCGCCCTGGCCTGCGTGCGCTGGCTGCTGCGCTACATCGCCAGCCACAGTTTCGTGCTTTTCGCCTGGTATCGAATCATTTTCGGCCTGCTGATTTTGCTGACCTGGCATATGGATTGGGTTCAATGGAGCCATTGATTCAATTGCAGAAAAAAGGGGCCGCGCGGCCCCTTTTTTTCATTTTCCAACCGCATCACATTTTCTGCGACAGCGCCATATATTCCCTGATGCGGTCGCAGGAAGCCTGAAACTGCGCCTGCTCCGCTGGCGTCATGCGAAGTTCGAGAATTTCTTCCACGCCATCCTTTCCCAGCAGCGCCGGAACCGAAGCAAATACCTGCCGCTGCCCGTATTCGCCTTGCAGCAGGCATGAAACCGGCAGCGCCTTTTTTTCGTCATGGAATATGGCGCGCACAATTTCCGTCACGGCCGAGGCAATGCCGAATTCGGTGGAACCCTTGCCTTCCAGAACCAGATAGCCGCCGTGTTTCATGTCTTGCGTCACCTTTTCCCGGTCAAAAGCGGGAAAACGCTGCGGCAAATCCTTTTGCAGCTGATCCAGCGCGATGCCCTGCACCCTCACGTGCGACCACGGCACCATTGCGCTGCCGCCATGCTCGCCCAGGGCATAGCACGTCAGCGAGCGGCGGCTCACCCGGCAAAGGCCCGCCACCAGCCGCTGCAAGCGCGCCGAATCCAGCGCCGTGCCGGAAGAAATGATTTTGCGCGCCGGGTAATCCAGATACCGCTGCACATAAGCGGCCACCACGTCCGCCGGATTGGAAATGCTGATGATGAAGCCGCCAAATCCCGAGGCCTTCACGCGCGGCAGAAACTCCTTGAGCACGGCCACCGTATCGCCCAGCGTGTCCAGCCTGTCTTGATCGGGCCTGGGCAAAGGCCCGGCGGAAATCACCAGAATATCGCAGCCGCCAATATCTTCCGGCTCGCAGGCCCTGGCCGTCACTTCGTGCGGCAAATAGCTCACCGCGTCGTTCACATCCGTGGCCTGCGCAATTGCCTTTTGTTTGTCAATATCCACCATCCATAATTCATCAACCTCGCCCTGGGTTGCCAGCGAAAAAGCCACGTGCGAGCCAACGTGGCCCGTGCCAATAATCGCCGCCTTGCGGAGCTTGATATTTCCCATCATTTGCCTCTTTCACGTTATTCAATTGAAATCCAATTGAAATCGCGCCAATGATAGCGCGGCCGGAAATAGCGCAGGCTGAATGCGGCGCGATTATCATCAGGCCTTTTCACGCCACCCAGCGCGCGAGATGCTTTAAAACCGACTGAAAACGCCATGAGCCAAGACCCCGTTTTGCTGCTGCGCATATGCGGCAAAGGCTTTGCCAAACTCGCCGCCGGACAGATCAAGGCCAAATACCGCGAAGCCAAGCCCTATTGGCAAAAACGCCTGCTCAAGCCCGACGGGCAGCCCCGCTCTTTCAGCGCTGTCCACATCAGAAACGGCTACCGCGCCGACGCGCCCCTGGCCGTTTTCGCCTTTGGCGGCATCAGCGCGCAGCTTCAGGAGCACGAAGGCAAGCCGTGCTACCGCATCGACCTCGGCCCGCTGATCGAAATCCGCCACTACGGCGACAACAGCGAATCCAGCGGCCAACCTGGCGAAAAAGGCGCGTAGCGCAATCGGCGCTGCTTTCTGGCCGCTTCCTATCATCGCGCTTTTCTTTTCACTTCACGGAGGTTTTCAGACATGTCCAATCCCTCGAGCGGCGGCCTGGCGGCCCAGTTATTGAACCAGCTGCAAGGCCAGCCCCTGGAGCAGATGGCGCAGCAGCTTGACGTCTCCCCCGCGCAGGCGGGCAGCGCCGTCAGCGCCGCCCTGCCCATGATGCTGGGCGCCCTGGCAGGCAACGCGCAAACGGCAGGCGGCGCGCAAGCCCTTCTGGGCGCCTTGCAGCGCGACCACGCTGGCGGCGGCGCAGACCTGGGCGGCCTGCTCGGCGGCGTGCTGGGCAGCGTGCTCGGCGGCGGCCAGCCCGCCGCCAGCAAGCAGCTGGACGCCAGCGGCATCCTCGGCCACATCTTCGGCAGCCAGCAGGCGCAGGCGCAAAACCAGATCGGCCAGGCCAGCGGCCTCTCCAGCGGGCAGGCCGGGCAGCTGCTGCAAATGCTCGCCCCCATCGTCATGGGCTTTCTGGCAAAACAAGTTGGCAGCGCCAAGCTGGACGCAGGCGGCCTTGGCAACTTGCTGGGCGGCCTGCTCGGCCAGTGCGGCCAGAGCCAGCCCCAAAGCGGCGGCCTGGCAGGCGGCCTGCTGTCCAGCGCGCTGGACCAAAACGGCGACGGCAAGCTGGACGCAGGCGATCTGCTCAAGCTCGGCAGCCGCCTGCTGGGCGGCAAGAGCTGACCGCAGCACGCTGAAAGACGCCAGAAAAACAGGAGCAAATATGAGGGGCAGAAAACACCCCTCAGCGCAGATTCCACTAAGACCTCATGCTATGGATACAGGAGCAAAATAAAGCCGCGCTGCGCCCCTGACCCGCGCCCTGCCCGTTGCGGCCCGCCGCTTCCTGCGCGGCCAGGCTTTGGGCAGGCGCGCGGCCCTCTGGCCGCAGGGGGAGCGCAGGGGGAGTTTTCCTAGAATCAGCGGCCATGTCTTCCACCAAAGAAACACCTGTTCCCGGCAATTTCTTGCGCCACGTCATCGAAAACGACTTGGCGCAGGGCACGTATCAAAGCCGCCACTGGGGCGGCAGCCCCGGAGACGGCGCGCACCACGCCGCCGGCGCGCCCGATCCGGCCCGCATCCGCACCCGCTTTCCGCCTGAACCCAATGGCTATTTGCACATCGGGCACGCCAAAAGCATTTGGCTCAATTTCAGCCTGGCGCGGGAATACGGCGGCGTGTGCCACCTGCGCTTTGACGACACCAACCCCGAAAAGGAAGACCAGGAATACGTGGACAGCATCCGCGAAGCCATTCGCTGGCTGGGCTACGACCATCACCTGGCCGACGACCCGGCGCGCCCCGGCATCCGCCAGCCGCACGAATACTTCGCCAGCGACTATTTCGACTTCATGCACCGCGCCGCCGTCTATCTGATCGAAGCGGGCCTGGCCTACGTGGACGAGCAAACGCCTGACGAAATGCGCATCAACCGGGGCGACTTCAACACCCCCGGCAAAAACAGCCCCTGGCGCGAGCGCAGCCCGGCGCAAAACCTGGCGCGCTTTGCCGAAATGAGGGCCGGCCAGCACCCCGACGGCAGCATGGTGCTGCGCGCCAAGATCGACATGGCCTCGCCCAACATCAACATGCGCGACCCGGCCATCTACCGCATCCGCCACGCCGCGCACCACAACACGGGCGACAAATGGTGCATCTACCCCATGTACACCTTCGCGCACCCGATTGAAGACGCGCTGGAGCAAATCACCCACAGCATCTGCACGCTCGAATTTGAAGACCAGCGCCCTTTTTACGACTGGCTGCTGGCGCGCCTGACCGAAGGCGGCCTGCTGAAGGCCCCGCCGCCGCGCCAATACGAATTTGCGCGGCTGAACGTCAGCCACGTCATCACCAGCAAGCGCAAGCTGCGCCAGCTTGTGGAAGAAGGCCACGTGAGCGGCTGGGACGACCCGCGCATGCCCACCCTGGCCGGCCTGCGCCGCCGGGGCTACACGCCCGAAAGCCTCAAGCTCTTTGCCGAGCGCAGCGGCGTCACCAAATCCGGCGGCTGGACCGACTACGCTGCGCTGGACGCCGCCTTGCGCGAAACGCTCGACCCCGTCGCCCCCCGCGCGATGGCCGTTCTGGAGCCGCTGCGCCTGGTCATTGAAAACTGGGAAGAAGTCTTTGGCAGCGCCGCGCATCAGCAAGCCTGCCAGGCCCCCGTGCACCCCCATCTGCCCGCGCTGGGCCAGCGCAGCTTCACGCTGGGCAAAGAAATATGGATCGAGCGCAGCGACTTTGAGGAAACCCCGCCCAAGGGCTTTTTCCGCCTCTTTCCGGGGAACAAGGTGCGCCTGAAATACGGCTATGTCATTGAATGCACGGGCGCGGAAAAAGACGCCACGGGCCAAATCACCTGCGTGCGCGCGCGCCTGCTGCCCGGCACCCAATCCGGCACCCCCGGCGCCGACAGCGTCAAAGTCAAAGGCGTCATCACCTGGGTGAACACCGCCGACGCCCTGCCCGCCCAAGTGCGCCTGTACGACCGCCTCTTTACCGAAGAGCAGCCCGACGCAGGCGGCCGCGACTTTCTGACCGCGCTCAACCCGCAAAGCCTGCGCGTTGCGCGCGCCTGGGTGGAACCCACCCTCGCCAAAGCCCAGGCCGAAGACCGCTACCAATTCGAGCGCCACGGCTTTTTCGTGGCCGACCGGCGCGAGCACACCGTCAGCGGCCGCAATCTGGTGTTCAACCGCATCACGGGCCTGCGCGACTCGTGGGGCAAATAAGCGGCGCGCCGCGCTTTGGATGCCTGCGCACGGCCTCCTGCACAGCAAAGAGCGCGTGATGAATGAGCTGCAAGCCGGCCGCCCAGCAGCCGCCCGCAGCTCTTCCAGAGCTTGAGTGCCGTGGCGGCAACGCCTGAGCGCTTTACTGAACCTGTTCTTGCAATCTGTCCGCAGAGACGAAGCCTGGATTGGAAGATCGCAAACACGTTCCCCGTGCTTGCAGCCCGGCGAGGATTGCGGCGCCAAGGCCGCCCCTAAGCGCCCGCAGCGGGCCGTGAACGGGCGCTCAATGCCAAGGCCAGCCTTGGCCTGCTCCGCCTTTGCCGCCTTCGCCGCCCGCGCTGGCAGCCGCTTCCAGCTTCCATGTGCCTTCGGCTTTTTCCGGCAGGGCCAGGGGCAGGCGCAGCAGGCGGCCCTGGCGGGAGATGAGGGCGAGCGCGCGGCGGCCGGGGCGCAGGTAGAGGGGCAAATCGTCCAGCGCGGCCAGACGCCAGCCCGCATGGGCGCTTGCGCCGGTTTCTTCATCGCCTGTTTCCACGCCCAGCCACTCGTCGCCGGGGGCCATGCCAGCGGCTTGCGCCGCGCCGCCGTCCAGTACGTGGGTGAGGGTGACGAGGCCGTTTTTTTCGCTGGCGCGCAGGCCCAGCGTTTGTGCGGGCGTGGGCGGCTGGCGCGTGGCGGTGATGCCGTGGGCGACCAGCAACTCGGCCACGGGCAGCTCTTGCGTGCCGTGCACCCAGGCGGCCAGTTCGGCGGCGAAGCTGCGGCCTGTCAGCTCTTGCAAGGCGGCGGCAACGTCGCTTTCGGTCATGGGGCCGGCTTTGCAGCGCCGCCAGAGCAGGCGCATGGCGTCATCGAGCGTGGCGGGCTGTTTTTCGCGGCGCAGGCTCAGGTCAAGGCACAGGGCCACGAGCGCGCCTTTGGCGTAGTAGCTGACGGTGGCGTTGGGGGTGTGGGCTTCGGGGCGGTAGTACTTCACCCAGGCGTCAAAGCTGGCTTCGGCCACGGGCTGCACGTGACGGCCGGGCGTTTGCCAGACCTGGTTGAGCGACTTGGCCAGCAGTTTCAGGTAGGCGGCGCGGTCAATCAGGCCCGCGCGCAGCAGCAGCAAGTCGTCGTAGTAGCTGGTGAAGCCTTCAAAGAACCACAGCAGGCGCGTGTAGTTTTCCTGCCCGTAGTCGTAGCGGGCGAATTCGGCGGGGCGCAGGCGTTTGACGTTCCAGGTGTGAAAGTACTCGTGGCTGATGAGGCCCAGCAGGGCGGTGTAGCCCTCGCTGGCGTCGCTTTGCCCCAGGCGCGGCAGGTCGCGCCGGGCGCAGATGAGCGCCGTGCAGCAGCGGTGCTCCAGCCCGCCGTAGCCGCCGGGCGTGGCGTTGAGCATGAAAAGGTAGTGCGGCTGCGGCGGCTTGCCGCGCGCGCCGTGCCACAGGCGGGCGGCGGCCTCGCAGATTTTTTGCGTGTCGCGCAGCAGGCGCTGGCCGTCAAATGACGGGGGCGCGCCAGCCACCACAAAGCGGTGCGGCACGCCGCGCACGCTGAATTCGCCCTGCCAGAACGCGCCCATTTCCACGGGGCTGTCGGCCAGTTCGTCGTAGCTGGCGGCCAGGTAGCTGCCGAAGCCGTCTGCGTCCACGCTTTGCGCCGTCAGGGCCGTGACCACGCGCCAGCGCGCGGCTGTGGGGTCTGCGGGCCGGTGCAGGGTGATGGCGTGCGGGCCATCGACCAGCTCGGGCACGCGCAGCAGCAGCGCGGTGGCGTTGAAAAAGCCGCGCGCGGCGTCCAGCCAGGCGGCGCGCACGGAGTCATCAAAGGCATAGACCTCGTAGCGGATGACCAGCGGCTTGCCGGGCGCGGCCTGCACTTGCCAGGTGCATTTGTCCACGGCCTGCGCCGGGCAAACCGCCCTGCCCTGCCGCGCGGTCAAGCCGCTCACATGGCGGGCGAATTCGCGCACGAGGTAGCTGCCCGGTATCCACACCGGCAGCGCCACGCGCTGGAGCGCTTGCGGGCGGGCGATGGTGAGGGTGACGGCCCAGCGGTGCGCATTCAGGCTGGCGGGGCGAATGTCGTAATGCAGCAGATGAGGCATGAGGAACCTAAAAAGAGGAGCAAATCCAGGAGCCTGAAAACGGCTTTCGCGCCCATTCCACTAGGACATCATGCTATGAAACAAGAAGCAAATTCAGGCCATTCAAGCCCAACGGAAAAAGGCGGGCGGCAGAAACAAAAACCCCCGCTCCAGGGGCGGGGGCGCGAGGCTTGCGGCTTTACTTGGCGGCGTTCAGCATCTCGTCCATGCGGCTGCCCGGAATGGCGCCCGGCACGCGCGCGCCGTTGGCAAACACGATGGTGGGCGTGCCGGTGATGCGGTTGGCCCGCGCGAATTCCAGATTGGCCGTGATGGCGGCCTGGTCGCACTCGGCGGCGGCAGGCTCCACCTGCTTTTGCATCCAGGCATGCCAGGTCTTGAGCGGATCCTTGGCGCACCAGATGTTCTTGGCCTTCTCCACCGAACCCTGGCCCAGGATGGGGATGAGGAAGGTGTAGATCGTCACGTTGTCCAGATCGGCGATCTCGTGCTCCAG
The DNA here is from genome assembly GCF_029813755.1 of Ottowia cancrivicina. Classification (NCBI taxonomy): domain Bacteria; kingdom Pseudomonadati; phylum Pseudomonadota; class Betaproteobacteria; order Burkholderiales; family Comamonadaceae; genus Ottowia; species Ottowia cancrivicina. Next base: position 22,448 of record NZ_JARVII010000009.1, read on the forward strand.
CTTGTGGCAGTAGTGGCAATTCGGGTCTTCAAAAATGGCCACCTTGCGCTCGCCCTTGCCGCGCACTTGTTTGATGGCGTTTTTCAGCGGCAGGGCGTCAAACTGAATGACCGTGAGCTTTTCAATGCGCTCTTCCGTCAGGTTCTTGCGCGCGCGCGTGTCGATGAGATTGCCCTGCAAAACGAAATCGCCCTTGGCGTCGGCGTAGAGGATGTCGTTGCCCACGCGGATTTCGTACACCCCTTGCATCGGCGTCTTGCTCACCTCGTCAATGTTGGAGAGCGAAGGCAGCCGCTGGCCCAGGGTTTTGCGCAAATCGGCCTCTTGCGCCAGGGCGGCCGTCAGCGGCAGGGCCAAGGCCAGAGCGGCCAGCAGTGAAGCGGTTTTTTTCATGAGTCGTTTCGGAAAAAAGTTGAAAAAGAGCTGAAGGCGGGCGAGCGTAGCGCAAAGCCCCTGCGTCCGCCGCCGCGCTGCCATCAGTGCACACACGGCGCGAATGGTTCCCGGCGCGGGCAACCCGTTCATCAAGACCAGGGCAAAAACGCGCGCTTTTGGCGCCCGGAACGCCCGCAAGCCCTGAAGCAGCCCGAAGCAAGCCAGAAAGAGCGCACCAAACGGGCGGAGCTTAAACGGGCGGAGCTTGCAGCCGCTTTGTGTGCGCAAACAAAAACCGCAAGGCAGCCCAGTCTGGGAAGAACGGAGAAAATGAAATACCCAAACAGGCCGTCTGAAAAAGCCTGCTGACAAAAATTGACGCGCCCTGCCTGTATCATGGGTCTTTTCAACCCCGCAGGAGAAACACCATGCACCATTTCACGCTCTACACCCACCCTTATTCCCGGGGCGTCAACGTCGTCTGGATGCTGAAAGAATGCGGCGCGCAATACGATGTCAAACTGATTCCGTTCGGCGAAGCCATGAAATCCGCCGACTATCTGGCAGTCAATCCGATGGGCAAAGTTCCCGCACTCAAAGCAGACGGCACCGTGCTGACCGAAACCGCCGCCATCATCGCCTTTCTGGCCGAGCAGTTTCCCGACAAACATCTGATTCCGGCCGCCGATTCGTTGGCACGCGGCGAGTTCTACCGCTGGTTGTGTTTCTCCATCCACCTCGAATACGCCGGATTCGACAAAATCAACCGCGTGCCGGATACCGGCGAACGGCGCAAAGCCATAGGCTACGGCGATTTCGATACTGCCTTTGCCACCCTGCGCGACCATCTGGCCAAACACGACTTTATCGTCGGAGACCGCTTTTCCGCACTCGATGTGTATTACACCGGCCTGCTGAACCACTTTATCCGCGTCATGCCAAAGCGCGGCACACCTCCGGTTTTTGAAGCGGACGAACCGGTTTTCTCCGCCTATATCAACCGCCACACCGCCCGCCCCGCTTTTGCCGAAACGATGGCCTGGGTGCAACAGGCGGCGGCGGAATTGGAAAAACAGGCTTGAGGCCGCCTGAAAACGGTATCCGGCCCCAGCGGGCCGCCGCCATATTGAAAATGAAATGAACCTGGCCGCGTCAAAACTGAAACACCCGTTTCATCCGGCCTGGAACGTGGAATGAACGCTGGGCCGGTTTTCGCAACGCCATGACATGGATCATTTTTGAAGCCAGGCCCGCCGCGCTCATGCATGACGCAGATCAATCATGATTTCCGGCAGATATTCAAAAGAAACCGGAATCCGGCCCTGAAAATCCATAAGCAAAGCCCGCCAAGGTTGCAATTGACATTTGTCAATGCGGCGCCGCGCCGCTCCCGGCAAAGTGCGGCCCATGCTTGCCTGCCCCCCATTTGATCTGCCCGGCGAAAAACGCATTGCCGAACGCGGCACGGTGCTCATGGACAGCCATGCGGACACCACGCATGCCGTGTATGTGGAAGCGGGCCGCGTGGTGCTGGGGCGCTTGCAGCAAGGGCACATGGCGCACAACATGGGCGTGGTGGAAGGCCCGCTGTGGCTCAACGCAGGCTGCGCGGTGCTGGGCGAGCGCCCCATTGCCGATGCCGTGGCCGACACGCGCGTTCGCCTGGTGTGCGTGCCGCTGCCCGCCTTTCAGTCTTGCATGCAGACGCTGCCCAGCGCCGCGCGCGCCGTGCTGCAAGACATGGCGCGCGTGCATCGCCTGCAAATTCACATGGGCATCAGCCGCGCGGCCAAGGCCGCCGAGGCGCGCTGCGCCGAATGGCTGCTGGCCAATGCCCGGGCTGATGAAAAAAACCCCGGCACGCTGGCCGTTCAGCTGAGCCAGCGCAAGCGCCTGATCGCCGCCCAGCTGGGCGTGACGCCCGAGACCTTCTCGCGCGTGCTGCGCCAGCTGCGCGAGCGCAATCTCGTCAGCGGCACGGGCCGCCTGCTGCGCCTGCCCGATCCGGATGGCCTGCGCAAGTGCGCCGGGGTTTGACTTTGCGCCAGGGCCGGGCAAGGCCGCAAGCGGGTTTTGCCGCATCAAAAAGAAGAGCGGATTTCATGGGGTTCAAAACGGCCTCTGCGCCCGTTTTACTAGGACCTCATGCTATGAATCGAGGAGCTGAATCAGCGCTTTCCCGCCCGTCTTGCCGCCGGGCAGGGCCGAAGGCGGCGGGCGCTCACGCATTGAGCGCGGCCAGGCGCTGGGGCGTGCCCACGTCGGCCCATTCGCCCGTGTAGAGCTGGCCGCTGACCTGGCCGGCGGCGATGGCGCGGCGCAGCAGGGGCGCGAGCGGGGCGGGCTGGCCTTGCGGGTTGCCGGGCGCGATGCTGCACCAGGGCGGCTCGAAGAGGGCACGGCGGTAGAGGGCGATGGCGCTGAAGGTGTGGCGCGCGCCTTCGGCTTGCAGCAGGCCGCCGGGGGCGAGGGCGAAGTCGCCTGCCGGGTGGTGGGGCGGGTTGGGCACGAGCCAGAGGTGGGCGAGCAGGCCGCTGTCGGCAAAGCGGGCGGCGTCTTGCGCGGCAAAGGGAAATTGCGGGGCGTGGATGTCGCCCGCCACGGCCCAGAAAACGTCTGGGCTGCTGGCGGCCAGCCTGGGCAGGGCGCGGGCGATGCCGCCAGCGGTTTCAAGGGTGTAGCCGAAGTCGCGCTCTTCTTCGGAGAGGATGAGTTCGGGCCTGGCCGGCAGGCCGGGCGGCCATTGGATGCCGCCTGCGCCGTCTGGCGCCTGCGCCCATTCCCGTGCCCATTGGCGTATCTGCCCGCCCAGCCAGCCGGTGTTGATGACGATGCGGCGCACGCCCGCAGCGGCCAGGGCGCGCGCGTGCCACTGCATGAGGGGCTGGCCGCGCACGGGCAGCAGGGGTTTGGGGCAGGCGTCGGTCAGGGGCCGCATGCGTTCGCCCCGGCCTGCCGCCAGGATGATGGCGGCGGGCGCTTGCCAAGCGGCTTCAGGCATGGCGCTGCTCAGCCGCCGATGTGCATGGCGAATTCGGCGCCGTCGTTCATGCGGCATTTGCCGCTGCCCAGGGCGCTGTCGTTCATGCGGTAGGTGCAGTTGATGTAGTTGCCGCGCTCGCCCGCGCCGTTGGCCGTGCCTTCGCGCGAGCTGGCCGACTGGCGGGTGGCGTCGCCCGTGAAGCGTTCGCCGCCGATGATGGCGCTGAAGGCGCCGTGGCCCGTGTGGTTGTGGGTGACGGTGGCCTGCACCAGGCCGTAGCGGCGGGCCGCTTCGTTTTGCGGATACAGGCGCGCGGTGAATTGCGCGGCTGGCGGCGTGGCGGGCTGTACGGCGGCGGGCTGCACGGTCACGGGTTTGCCGTCCGGCCCCATGGGCACGACGTAGCAGCCGGCCAGCAAGGCGGCGGCGGCCAGGGTGAGGGCAAGGGTTTTGGTCATGGTGTGGTCTCCACAGGGGTGAAAGAAACGGGAAATGTCTTCAGAAAGAGGAGCTGATTTGGCGGGCAAAAAAATGGCTCTCGCGCACGTTCTACTAGGACATCATGCTATGAATCAAGGAGCGAAATGCGGGCCTTGGCGTCAGTCAATCAGCGCCTGCACGCGCGCTTGCAGCTCGCGCGGGCTGGTGGCGTCGCCCGATACGGGCGGCCCCGCGCGCAAGGCCACGCGGTTGAACACGCCGCGCCTGAAGGGGCGGGTCATGGCGCCGGCCTTTTCAATGCGGCTGAAAAACGATCCCCACAGGTTGGACAGGCCCAGCGGCGCCACGGGCACATCTGCCAGGCCCTGCTCGCGGGCGCGGGCCAGAATTTTCATGATGCCGCCCTTGAAGGGCTGCAACTGCCCGTCGCGCGTGATGCCGCCTTCGGGAAAGATGCACACCACTTCGCCCGCTTGCAGCGCGCGCACGGCCTGCTCGAAGGCGGCGTGATAGACCAGCGGCTCTTCATGGTGCGGCGCAATGGGGATGGCGCGCGCCATGCGAAAAACCAGGCCCAGGCCGGGGGCGCGGAAGATGCGGCTGTCCATGATGAAGCGCACATCGCGCGGGCAGGCGGCCATGATCAGCACGGGGTCGATGAAGCTGACGTGGTTGGCCACCAAAAGGGCCGGCCCCGTGGCGGGCACGTGCTCCATGCCCTGCACCTTGAAGCGGTAAGTCAGCCGCGCAATCAGCTTGGCCGCCAGCCGCAGCAGCAGGCCCGGGGCCGTGCGCACGGCGTAAAGGGCTGCCAGCACATTCACCAGCCCCACGGCGGCAAACAGCGCCTGCGTGGACAAGCCCGCGCGCAGCAGCAGCGCGGCCAGCACGCTGGCGGCAATCATGAACAGCGCGTTGAGGATGTTGTTGGCCGCAATCACGCGCGCGCGGCGCTCGGGCGCGGCCTGCGCCTGAATCAGCGCGTAAAGCGGCACGCTGTAGATGCCCGCGCTGAAACTGAGCAGCGCCAGATCCGCCATCACGCGCCAGTGGCCGGGGCGGGCCACGAATTCGGCCACGGAAAGCGCCGTGCCACCGGCCACGGCGGGCAGCGCCTGCACGGCGGCATACAGGTCAATGGAAAACACGCTCATGCCGATGGCCCCCAGCGGCGCCAGGCCCGGCTCCACGTGCCCTTGCGAGAGCTTTTCGCACCACAGAGAGCCTGCGCCAATGCCCACCGAAAACACCGTCAGCAAAAGCGCCGCCACCTGCTCGCTGCCGTGCAGCGACTCTTTGGCGAAGGCCGGAAAGTTGGCCAGAAACACCGCGCCAAAGAACCACATCCACGAAATGCCGATGAGCGCCATGAACACCGGCCACTGCTGCCTGGCCAGCGCCAGATTGCGCCAGGTTTCGGCCACGGGGTTCCAGCAAATTCGCAACTGCGGCGCGGCCGCCGGCGTGGGCGGCACCCCGTGCGAGGCGGCCAGCCCCAGCAGCGCCAGCGCCAGGCAGGCCAGCGCGGCGTATTGCGGGCCGTGATCAGGCAGCGCCACCAGCAGGCCGCCTGCCACGCTGCCCAGCAAGATGGCCACGAAAGTGCCCATCTCCACCATGCCGTTGCCGCCCGTCAGCTCGCTCTCATGCAGATGGCAGGGCAGGTAGGCGTATTTCACGGGGCCGAACAGCGTGGAATGCACGCCCATCAGAAACACGCAGCCCAGCAGCAAGGCCGCGTCATGCCGCCAAAAGCCCACGGCGGCCAGCAGCATCACGGCCACTTCCAGCCGCTTGATCCACACGATGAGCGCGCGCTTGTCGAACTTGTCGGCCAGCTGCCCGCTGGTGGCCGACAGCAGCAGAAACGGCAGGATGAACACCGCGCCGATGACCAGCCCCGCCATGTCAGGCGGCAGCCACGCGGCGCCCAGCTGCCAGGTGGCCATCACGGTGAAAGAGAACTTGAACAGGTTGTCATTGGCCGCGCCGCAAAACTGCGTCCAGAAAAACGGGGCGAAACGGCGCTGGGCCAGAAGGCCGAACTGGCTGGAATGGCTCATTTTTTTGCAGGGGTCTGAATCGGTCGGAAGCGCTGCCGCAGGCTGGGTTTGCGGGGCCAAACCGGCCCCTGGCCCTTGTGGAATGGGCGCGGGCAGCTATCTTTTTTGAAGTTCTGGCGGGTTGAAAGCGTGTATCTGAAGCGCGCGGATTGTGTCAGTGTGTCAAGCTGCGCCCGTGCAGCCTTTTGAGCGCCGCCAGCACCGGCCAGGCCGCCGCTGCAGCGGCCACGTGCTTGAGGCTGTGGCCTGAAATCACGCCATGCAGCGCGTGAAACACCGCGTGATCGCCCATCTCCAGCGCCTTGGCAAGGGCATAGATGCCCAGCACGCCCAGCGTGGAAAAGCCCAGCGCTCCTGCGTGAGCCTTTGCATCCGGACTGAACGGACTGAACGGACTGTGTGGGCGGCGCAGCGCCAGCAGCGCCAGCAGCAGCGCGCCGCCCGCTTGCAGCACGGCCCAGGGCGTCATGTTGCCCGTGCGCCAGTCCCACACGGCCGCCAGCGGCCCCAGCGCCAAAAGCAGCGCGGCCAGCGCCAGGCCCGCGCGGCCGCTCACGCGGTCTGCCGCCGCCAGGCCCACGACGCCCGCAAAGGCCACGGCCATGCCCGCGCGGTCCAGCGCCAGCCCGGCGTTTTCAGGGTGCAAGTGGTAGATGCCCGAGCACAGCGCGGTCAGCGCCAGCCCCGCGAAAAACAGCGCGGCCAGCATGCGCTGCGGCTGCGCCAGCCCCGTGGCGCGGCGCAGCCAGGCCAGGCCCCACGCACCGGCCAGCGCAAAGGGCAGGTTGGTGAGCACGTCCATCGCAAACGGCAGCCCGCCCAGCGCGCGCTGATCGGCAAAGTGGTGATAGTGCGCGGGCAAATGCGTGGCCGGCGCCAGCGCGGCCAGCGCCACAAGACCCAGCGTCAGGCCCAGCGTCAGGCGCTCGGCGGCGGCAGTGGAAAGGTGTTTCATGGCTTGTTCCTTTGGATGGGGATGAAACAGCGGGTAAAACCGCGGATGCCGCGCAGTCTGGGAGCGAACGCCGCAAAAAGCCGCAAAATATGCGACTTGAACGCCAAGTCTGAACCTGTAGTATCAAAATCAAATACTCATGAGCACCACCGCCGATCTCATCGCCGCCCTGAAAAAAGAACTCAAGGCCGCGCAAATGACTTACGCCGATCTGGCGCGGCAGCTGAACCTGGCCGAGTCCAGCGTCAAGCGCATGCTGGCGCGCGGCGACATGCCGCTTTCGCGCATTGACGCCATCTGCCGCGCCCTGCGGCTGGACTTCGCCGAGCTGGCCCGCCGCGTGGCCGAAGCGCAGCCGCTGCTCAAGGAGCTGACGCTGGAGCAGGAAAAAGCCGTGGTGGCCGACGAAAAGCTGCTGCTCGTGTCCATCTGCGTGCTCAGCCAGTGGACGCTGGAGCAAATGACCAGCGCCTACCGCCTGACCGAGGCCGAATGAAGCGCGGCGCGATATTTGGTGCAAATTCGTTGAGATATTTATCCACTTTTCTATTTGCACTTTGTGCAAAGGAATTGCATCTGCGGCAAAAGCAACCGGCCTGACAGAGGTTGGTATCGTTTTTTCAGCGGTGCGTTGATAAGGGAACCGAATGAAAGGATGGCTCCCAGGTGGCCAGTTTGGGGTCTTGCGCAACAGCGGGGATGTGCCCAGATTGAAGGGCATCCAGTGTCTGGCCAATCAGGCGCAGGCCCAAAGGGGCCAGTTCGCGCTGCCAGAGGGTTTGCGCCGTGTCATCGGGGGCAATCCAGCACCAGTGCTGGGCGGCTATGGGGCCCGTGTCGGCTCCGTCGTCCAGCCAGTAAACCGTGCCGCCCGTAATGGCTTCGCGCATATGGATGGCCCAGCGCACGGCATCGCGGCCACGGTGGCGCGGCAGCAGGCTGGGGTGGTAGCCCAATGCGCCCAGGCGCGCCTTGGCCCTTGCCTCGCTGGTAACGAACGCATGGGCGTGTGCGCACAGCAGCAGGTCGACGCCATCGGGCACATGTTCCGCTTGCACACGGGTGGCTGTTACTTGCGTAATGCCATGCTCACAGGCCAGGCGGGCCAGTCGGTCGTCGCTTGAGGGCGTGCACACGGCTTTTACGGTGTGCCCGCGCGCCAGGCAAAGTTTGAGGGTTTCGACCCCCAGCCATTTCTGGCCGATCAGCATTAGACGCATGACTCGCCTTCCTGGCCCAAATACCTGAAACCTTGCACCGCCCGGAAGTGCCCGCCGTAGCCAGTGCCGTGGCTTGCGCCGCGTGATTTGCAAATGCTGGCGCGGCTTCGGGCTTTGTTGCCGCCGTGCAGGGCGGCTGATACCTGAGTCCAGGCTGCACTGCGGCGCAAAGCAGCAGCCAGTCCCGGGTGGCTGGTGTGAAACAAGGTGGGCATGGGCCGCCCATAGCGGTTGCGGCCCTGCCGCCACATTTCACAAACAGCGTTCAGAAAGCGCAACCCCACACCCGCGCCTTGCCATTCGGGCATGACGACCAGACGGCAGGCGCGCGCTTCAACGCGGCTGCGGGTGCTGACAGCCACATGGGCCACCAGCTGGCCCTGCACGCGGGCGACATAGCAGGTGGCTGCAATCATGTGGGGCAGCTTCAGATAGTGATGCGGCTCAAAAGCTGGCCAGTGCTCCCAGCCGCAGGACTCGATATCGACCTCAATTGCAGGTCGGCGCCAAAGACACCCCCGTTGAAACTGGCCCGTCGCGGTGTCAAACACCCAATCAGGCCGCACCCAGTCCAGGATGTCATAGTGGCAGCTCAGCAAGACAACCTGCCCTTTTGTTCTGCGCCACGCTTTGGCAAAGGCGCCCGCGCCAATGCGGGCGATCTGTCTGTCGACCACGCTGCTGAATTCATCCAACACGGCCCGTTCAGGTGCTTCAGACACCAGGCGGGCCAGATTGGCGCGGAACTGCTCACCGTTGGACAAAACGGCGTAAGGCCGCAACCACGTTGGCACGCTGCCCAGCCCTACGCTGGAAAGCGCGGCTGTCACCTCGTCAAAACGACCTGCAGGCGTTATGGCGTCGATGATGGGCGCATCCTGCGGCCAGGTTGGGGCATACACCGCCTCGCCGCTCCACAGGGCGTGGCCCAGGCTCGTCTTGCCGCTGCCGCTGGGGCCAACGATGACGCCAATCTGCCACGGCGCGCTCTCCACATCCAGCTCGGCCGAGAGGGTGAAATTGGCTCCCGATTCCACGTTGAACAGCGACTTCACGCGCGCCGCGCGGTAGCTGTTGAAATCCGCGCAGCGGTGATGAATATCGACTCTCATACGCACACCACCTTGGGCGCATAGCCCAGTCGCAGTAAACGCGCGTAGCGGCGTTTCTGTTCGGCTTCGTCCTTGCAGGCAACGATCAGGCCGTATTGCGGGCGGTATTTGAAACCGTTGGCGCCGGGGAGTTTGTCGGGGCTTTTCGCGTCAGCCCCTGACGCTTGCACTCGCTTTGGAGTGGATTTGCTGCTCATTGTCTGTTATGGCAGAGGGTGCTCTCGGGCGCTCGGGTTGGGGGCACGTGGCCCTCAGATGATTCAAGGTGCCGCAGCGGGGGCACTTGATTTGAAGGAGGGTAAATTGTCCCGTGCCCAACTTGCGCGAGCAAGCTCCGCAGCGGATTTCTGGCAAGGTTTGAGGGTAGTTTTGCATAGCGTGCAAATCCTTTGCAGTTTTTGCTAGGCTTGCCGCCGCCTGTCGACAGGTGGCGGGTCTTCGCCTGACTTGCAGCCTTGGTCTGCGGGAAAGGGGCTACCAGTGGTGTTCGCTGCACCGCTGGCAGTCGCCCGTCTTTTTTTATTACCCCTACACCTCCCCCGTCACCACAGGCAGATCAGGCGCAGCGCCTTCGATGAGGTTGCCGCGCACGAAGACTTTTTGGGCGGTGCTGGCCTGGCCGCGGGCGCGGATGAGGGCGCCGCCGGGCAGCTCGATGGTGGCCTCGCCCTGATGAATGCTCTGCACCGTGCCGATTTGCAGGGGGGCGGGGGCCAGCAGCGCCTTGAAGGCGGCGTAGGGGTTGAAGCTGTGGGCGTGGCTAGGCATGGCTTTGCAGCGTGATGGTTTGGGTCAGGGCCGGAAAGGCCCATTGAAGGGCGGTGGCGCGCACCAATCCCAGGCGGGTTGTGCCCTGCGCGTCGGTATAGCGCAGCAGGCGGCCGGGCTTGATGATGCCGGTTTCGGGCAGCACCATGAGCGTGAGGCTTTGGCGGATCAGGCGTCCCGATTGCGCCAGCTCGGCCGTGGCGCGCTGGCGGGCGGCGGCTTCGTCGGTGATGAGCGGGTGCACCACCATGGGGCGCAGCACATCGCCGGCTGTGCCCGCGCGCTTGTAATCGCCCAGGATGCCGCCGGCCTCGCCGCTGATGAAGATGCGGTTGTAGGCAGGCTCTTGCACCCATTCGGTGTCTTCCACTTCGGCCACGCCGCGCGGCAGCTCAATGTCGGGGGTCGCGCCCGCCCAGCGCCACCAGGGCCGGGGCCAGGCGGGCAACACGTGCAGGCGTGCATCAGTGTCGTGCGGCTGGATGTAGCCGCCCGCAGCGCCGGCAATGTGGTTCAGGGCGCTGGCCCAGGTGCCCTGGTGCATGAAAGCGCCAGCGGGTACGTGCCAATCCGTCAGTTGCCAGTCCACCTGCCAGCCCATGCTCACACCGTTGAGGGTGAGCACATCCAGCATGAGCTGGTGCGCCGTGCGCGGCTGCGCGGCGCTGAAGGTTTGCACGGGGGCATAGGGCGCATCCAGCACGGCGGCCAGGCCGCGGCCGGTGACTTTGACCAGGCGCTCGGGAAAACGCACGCTGCGGCTGATGCGCTCTGCCAGCAGTCCAAAGGGCTGGCCGTTGATGGTCGCGCGCAGCTCAACAGGCGCGCCGTCGCTGCCGGGCATGAGTGCGTCCAGTGCGCCCAGCGCGAAGGTGGCCGTAAAGCTCCACGTCCATGAGTCACGCTCCAGCGTCATGCCCAGGGATTCGCAGGGCAGCAGGTCTGCCGAACCTGCACGGTGGATTTCGATGTGGTTGATCACGATGTAGCGATTGGCGGGCGGGATATAGATAACGGCGGGCGGCGTGTCGCGGCCGCCCCTGCCACACACAAAAACGAGCCGGCCCAGGGTGCCCGATCCGGCGCCCCAGGCATCGGTAAACACCAGCCTGCCCGCGGTGGCCTCGTCGTAGCAGGGCGGCCGCCGGGGCCGGATGGGCACCACGTGGCTTTGACCGCTGCTCGGGCGGCGGGCGTCTTGCCAGTGGCTGGCTGTGGCCAGCCAGATGGGCAAACCGGCCCCGCTGGCGTGGCCCAGCAGCAGGCGGCGCAGCTCGCCGTCCTGCCAGTGGCTGGCCACGAGCGAGTGCAGGCGCAGGCCCTCTTGCCAGATGACTTGCGTTGCCCCTTGCCGCCGGTCACCGTCCTGCCAGTGGCTGGCTGTGCGCACGTCCAGCAGGCGGGGTGCCTGCCAGTGCGCGCCTGTGCGGGCGCTGCGCGGTGCAGCGTCCTGCCAATGGCTGGCCGCACGGGCGCGCCTGGGCTGGCTGTCTTGCCAGTGGCTGGCCGCCCGTAAAGCCCGCGCGCTGCCGTCCTGCCAATGGCTGCCGGCCCGATGACCTTGGGCCGGCCCGTCCTGCCAATGGCTGGCTGCTGCTGCATGGCGGGCTGCACCGTCCTGCCAGTGCGCATGCACGCGCTGCTGCATGGCGCGGCTGACGTTGGCATCCCACACCAGCGCCACGCTGCCGTCCAGCCCTGGCAAGTCGGCCTCCAGCGCCAATTGCCGCGCCACGCGCAGGGTAAGGCTGCCCAGGCCGGGCAGGCTGGCATCCACCGATACCGCAACTGGCGGCGCAGGCGGCAAGGCGCTGCCTGCATCGCCAAAGAGCAGCTTGCCGCGGCCGTCATGCCCCGCGTCAAACCGTAATTTGCCCTCATCTGCCGCACGGGTGGCCACATCTGCGCCCCGTTATCCCAGCGTGGCGCCGCCCAGCAGCACCAGCCCGCCCTCGTAAATCAGGGTGCCCGCCGTGCCGGCCAATTTAAAAGGGCCGTCGCCTGCCTCGTCGGTCACGGCGCCGCTGGCAATAGCGCGGCCCGCGCCGTCGCACCACTCGGCCCATGCCACGCTGCCGGTGGCCTGCACCAAATCATGCGTATCAGCGCCCAGCAGCACGATGCGGCCCTGCGCGTCGATGCGCCCACAAGGCTTGGCCAGCGTGCGGGTGGCCAGCAAGTGGCCGCCTTGCGCGTCGTACAAACGGATGCACGATGCCTGCGCGCCGGTGTCAGCGAGCGTGACGCTGGCCTGGTTGCGGGCGGCGCGGTGCGCCGTGCTGATTTGCAGGGTGGTCACGGTGTGCCCCCCGTGCCCTCCACACTGGCCTTGGCGCGCACCGGCCCCGCGCCAGTGGCCTTGTAGTGGCGCTCTGGGTCGATGCCCACGGCCACATACTCCACGCCCGCCTCCAGCCCCTCGGCGCGGTACCAGCCCTGGGCGTTGCTCCACCCCTCCCATGCCTTGTAGCCGTCTGTCAGACGCAGCAACCACACACGGCCATTGGCGAACGGAACCTCCGGCGCTGTGGGACCGGTCTTGCTCATGACGCGGTCATGCACGTAGCCCGGCACGTGGCCGGGTATGCGCATGTCCTCAAGGCCGCGGGCGGGCCATATCACTGTGCGCACGGCGCCAGGCCGCTGCACGGTCTGCGCCCCCAGCACAGGGGCGCTCCAGTGCGAGATGCGTACGGGCAGGTTGTGATGAGCCATGTGCGGGAGCCTCCTGCGTCAGTCCTCGCGCCACGGGCCGGTGGTGTCGATGGCGTAAAAGCCGTTGGTCTGGCCCCAGTAGGAGTAGGCGGGCAACATCACCAGCCGCCGCCCGGCCAGCGGCCCGCTGCCTGTGACACTGTCGCGCGGCGAAAAAATATCTTTCAGCCCGCCCTGCGGGCAGTACAGCACACCAGGCAGATCGGCGCGCGGCCCGAAGTGGTATGCGGCGCCCGCGCGTGCAAACAGGCGGCAAAACTCAATGGAGCCGTCAACCGGATTGGGTGCCGGACCCAGCGGCTGGTTGTCACCGCCGGAGATATCGCCGCCGCCGCAATAGGATGCCGTGTACGAGAGACGCGAGCTGCCTTGTCCGGTGTACGAGCGCGGCAGGTACAGCCCGCGGCCAGGTGTGCCGCCCCCGGGGGCACTTAGGCCGCCAGCATAAATGCCGTTGGAGTTGGCGTCACTCAGGCACGACAGGCCCACCGCCCATACATCGCCCGCCGGCGCGCGCGGCAATAAGTCGCCAAAACCACGCAGCGGTGCGCTGATGTGCCCGCCCGCATCCGGCGCCCAAGCCGCCGCAAAAAACCGTGCGTCGGCCGCAAAGTCCCAATTGACGACCTCGTTGCCTGGCCGTGCGGCCACTACCCAGTAGCCGCCTCCCGCAATCTGCGCATCCGTTGGAAATGGCCCTGTGCCGTTGTCGATATCGCTCATGCTCTCAAAGCCGCGCACGCGCATGTAGGTGTCCGCGCTGTCGTCTACGCGCAGATAAAAGCCCGATGCCTTGGGGTGCGTGCTGCGGTATACGGCTTTGTTGGTGCCGGCAAAAACCTTGGTCCAATGCCCAACGGGCGCCACCTTGATGGTGATGGTGCCGCTGGCCGGCCCATCGGCAGCAGCCGTGGCAAAGGTGATTTGGCTGGGCGTGGCCGTGAGCACGCGCGCCTCGCCGTTGAGCGCATCGGGCGTGGCGCCCGCCACGGCAATCACCGTGTGCGGCTCAAACGACTGCCCGGCCTGCAAGGTGGCCGTGGCGATGCCGCCTGCCACCGTGACGCGCTGGGCCGTCACGGCGCCAAAGCCGGTGAGCAAAAACGCGTCAATCGCACCGATACGCGAACCGGGCGTGCCCGACACCACCGGCGCGCCGCGCATGCCGGAGTGCACATATTTGACGGGAAAAACTGCCATTTGGAAAAACCTTTGTAGAAAACGCAAAAAACCAAAAACTCACGGATAGGGCGTAGATGGCGGCCTGTCAGCGCTGCCGCGTACGGCCAGCAGGGCGTGGTAGTCGGGCGCCGTGGGCGAGCCAGGGCTGGTGGAGCGAATGAAGGCAAAGGGCATCTCCGCGCCCACCGTGTGAACGAACAGCACGTTGCCCGCCGTCCAGCCGCTGCCCCAGCCGGCGGCCTTGAGCACGAAATACGGCGTGCCCGCGTTGGGGTTGGTGGGCGCAAAGTCGGCATTGATGGTGCCGCTGGCGATCTGGCCCAGGTGCTCGCCGATGAGATCGAAGGTCTGGCCGTCAGCGCGCAGCCTGAGCGCCCAGCGCTCGGTAATGGCTCCGCGGTTGTTGACCGCCACGGGGTAGCCCGTGTCGTCATAGTTGCCGGTGGCGTCGTCGCCCTCGCGCGTATCCAGCCACTTGCCGCTCCATGCGCGCTGATCGAACAGCCGGATCACGTGCGCGCCCTTGTTGCCAAAGCGCAGCGCCGTCGAGAGCACACTGCCCGCCGGGAAGTCATGCCCCAGCGGCGTTGTGAGGCGCACCGTGCCGTCGATGCGCACGTCGGCCACGCGCCGGTATACCTCGATGCGCGCGCGCACCACCACCTGCGCGGGCCAGCCGGCCACGTTATTAAACGTGACGGTGCCCGCATCCAGATCCACCGTGTAGCCGTCTCGCAGCTGGCCGGAGCCGTCAGCGCCCAGCACGTCGATGCTGGACAGGCGCGTCAGCCCCGTGTTGTAGGTGTTGCCCGCCACGGCGACAAAGGGCGCGCCCGTGACGGTCTGGCCGATGACGGCGTAATCGCCCGCGCGAATAAAGGGCATGCGCCCATCGGGCGGCAGGCGCTCGGGCGTCAGGCCCATGAGCGTGGAGTCAACGGGAAGGTAGGTATAGGCCACCGCGTCGTAACGCAGCGTGGTCGGGTCCACAGGGCGCGGCCGCCAAATCTTGCCTGGCTGCACCTTGCCGACATCGGCGGCCTTGTACCACCACTCGGCCCGCTCGGCGTCCGTGAGCGCCGTGTCGGCCACGAACTGGCCGAACATGATGACAAACGCGCCAGTGGCAAAGTCCATGTGGCCCCAGGCCAGGTCGCTGGCAATCTTGCCCTGGTCGTCAACTTGCGCCGTGATGGTGTCGCCGGCCATGTCCACGGCTGTCAGGGTCAAGCCGCCCGGGCGTATGGGCGCCGTGGCCGTGCGGCCGTGGATGACGCCCGTGGTAGAGCGGCTCTTGCGCGTCCACAGGCGCCGGATGGTCAGCGTGCCCGGGTCGTCGCCTGATGCCCAGTCGTCAATGAGGGCCGCGCCGTCCACGTAGTCCACCTTGCCGCACTGCACACCAGGGTCAGTGGCCGTGCGGTCGCGGTAGAGCAAACCATTAGCGTCACTGTAGTCATGCCCCATCCAGCTAAAGCGCACGCTGCCGGGCACGATGGGGTCGCTGCCCTGCTGGCGCAGGTTGACGCCGATCTGCCGCGCGGGCACGGTGGCCGTCTGCTGCCTGGCCGCCGCGCTGGCGGGCGTATAGCGCACCAGCACCGTGCTGGCGGCCAGTACCTCCTCGGCCAGGGCCGTGTTGCCCCATGCGCCGCCCTTGCGCGTGTCGCCCGCGGTGGGCGGAGCCGGCCAGCCCGCGATCGAAAACGCATCCGCCTCGTCATAGTCGCTCTGGTAACCCTCCGTGGAGCCTCCCTTGGTGACCATGCGCAGGGTGAGCGTCTTGCCCGCATAGTCAATTTGCCCCAGCCCGTCGGCAAAGTGCCCTGCGCCGTCGTCGCTGGCGGTGTGGCGCGCCACGCGCGTGTCGCTGCTGCTGCGCTCGGTCTTGCTCCCGCGCGTGGCAGTTGTGGTCTTGTCGTGGGCGTAAAAGTAACGCCCGCCTGGCGCCAGATGCCTGCCCACGTGGCCCCGCACGATGCTGGTGCCGCCCAGATTGCTCCCACTGCTGCTGCTTACACGCTGGGCCGTGTACCACTCCACCACCACCGATCCGGGCGCCGGCTCCTCGTCCAGTACCAACTGCGCAAAACCGCCCGCATCCACCGCCACCGATGCAAAGCTCTTGCTGGCCGTGGCGCGCTGCTGCATCGTCAACTCAAAAGCCGCGCCCGCATCGGGCCAGAGCGCCGGCCGGATAAAAAGCTGCCCCACGGCGGGCATCAATTTGCCCGTCGCATCGCCCGAGAGGTTGCCCGCTGCGTCGCACACGGCCTGCCGCTGCTGGCCGCCACTGGCCCACTTGATGACACTGCCCTCGGCCTGGCCGCCTGCCTCAAGGGCCAGGCTGAACGCCGGCGCGCTGCCCGCCACCAGGGGGCCTGCGGCGCAGGCGTTGACGTAAGGGGCCGTGTCGGCCCAGCTCACGATCACGGGGCTGCCTAAATCAGGCAGGGCCGTCAGCGTGACCGAGAGCGCGCCTGAGTGGTAGCTCACCGCCCCCGAGCCGCTGCCTGTGAGCTGGCCTGCGCCGTCATCGAGCAGCGTGTACCACGTGCCCATGACCAGATACGACACGGCAATGGAGCCGGGCGCGGGCGTGGGTTTGAGCCGCCAGGTGTAGGTATAGCCGCGCGTGGCCTCGGTCACCATGATGCGCGCCGTGTGGCTGGCCGCCTGCACCTGGAGCTTGCCCACCGCGTCTTGCAGCTCTACAGTGCGCGCCGCGCCCGGGCGCTGGTCGGTCAGGGGTGTCTCGGTGCGCGTGCCGGGCACCAGCTGCGTATAGATGCTGGCGACCTTGAGCGTGAGGTCGCCCGCCGCAGCGGGCTGCACCAGGCGGCTGGCCGAATAAAACGTGCCCGCGTCGGATGCGGTGACGCGGCGCACGCGGGTCTTGCCCGTCTGCCACGCATACAGCCGGTTGGGCGGCGACCCTGCGAAATCGTGCGAGAGCGGGCTGAACAACTCGCAAGTGGCAATCTGGATGGGATAGTCGGCATAGTTGCCCTGCCCGAGTGCCTCGGTAAACGTGGCCTGCGCCGTGGTGACGCGGCGCACGCGCACGTACTGCACGCGCTCGCCGGGGTTGCCTTCATCAGCAATGAGCACCAGCGTGGTATTGACCCCTGGCGGCTCCGCGCCCGGGCGCTGGCCCAGTTGCAGGCTGCGCTGGCCCGTCACGTGGTTTTCGAGCAAAAAACCTGAGAACTCCGCCCCGGGCACGCTGGTGGCCTCAATCAGGCGCTCAATGTCGGGGCGGCGGGCAAAGGTGTTGCGCGTGGGCACGAGCGTGATGCTCACGCTCGGATCATCAGGCGGCTCGGCCAGGATGATGTTGGCGCCCGTCAAAGGGTCGGTATCGGTGTTGCGCAGCACGCCGTGCAGGTGGCGGATCTCGACCAGCCCGCCCACGCGCGCGTCCTCCGACAAATCGGGCACGATGGCGTTGCTGGCCCCATCGGGCAGCAGCTGCGCCGTGGGCGGGCCGCCGCCGGCGGCGGTGTCGGACATCTGGGCGGAGCGGGCTATGGCGATGTCGCCGTTGAGCAGGGGCATTCAGACCTCCATGAAACGCAGAGTGGGGCGGTAGAGCGTGTCGGCGTCGTACTCGCCATCGAGCAGGGGCCAGAGCGGCTCGGCCTCGAAAGCGTTGCCCTGGGTGTGGTCAAACACCACGGTGTGGCGCTGGCCGCGCAAAGTGAGTTCAAACACCTGGCCCTTGAGCGCCGCCCATGCGTGCAGCTGCTGCACCGCCGAGCGCGGCAGCCAGGCTTCGGAGGCCGCGCCTTGCAGCTCAATGGGCCGGCCCGCCTGGCGGCGCGCCACGTGCAGCAGCAAGGCGCCGTCGGTGCCCCAGCGCGCTTCGTGGGCCACCGGGCTCCAGGCGTATTCACCCACCCACACCAGGCGGTCGGGCAGCAACAGGGTTTCTTGCGAGCCGGTGTGCTTCAGGGATATGACGCTCATGCCCGCATGGTGGCGGGCGTGGGCCTGCGCGGCCAAACGAAAGGCTTCAAAAGCCTGCCCCCTATGCCGCGCGCTGGCTGGCCTGCTGCAGCTCGCGCAGCGCGCTTTGCAAGGCTTTTGCACCGGCGGCGTCGGTGCGCACGGCGTGCTTAGCGCCGCCAATGTGGATATTGACCACGTTTTGCTGGCCACCGCCCGTAGCCGCTGATGGCGCGGCAGGGGGCACGCCTGTCCCTTGGCGTTGCGCCCGGCTGGCCTCGCTGCGCGCCATGCGTTCGGCCTGCATGACGCGCATCAAACGCTCCAGCTCGGCCTTCATGGCAGCCAGCGACCCATCGGGCGAACTGCTCACACCGATGCTGGCGTAGTACTCCAGCTTCTGGCGCAGCGTGGTGGCCTGGCGCGCCGCCTCGCTGCCCAGCATGTCCTCGCCCCAGTAGCGAATCAGGCGCTGATTGAACAGCGCCTGCGGCTCCTGCGCGCTGGCCGTGCGGCCGGCCGTGTTGCGGGTCAAGCCGCTTTCGTCAACGTTCCAGCGCTCGCGGTAAGCCTTGGCTTCCTCCTCGCGTTGCTGCTGGGCGCGCTTGCTGGCTTCGATTTCGCGCTGCTTGGCGGCCACGATGCGGTCAGCTGCACTTTCGGCGGCGCTGGCTGTTTGGGCGTAGGCGTTGGCTGCCTGCTGGCCGCTGGCCGCTGCCTGCTGACCATAGTTGCGCAGGTTGTGAATGGTCTGATCAATCAGGCGGGCACTCTGGCGCAGGGCATCGGCCTCCTTGAGCTTGGCCTGGGCGAGCTTGATGGTGGCGTCCAGCTCGGCGCGCTTGAGGGCGGTGAGGGCGCCGCGCGCGGCCAGCTCGGCGCGCGTGGCCTGCGCCACTTCAATGGCGCCCTGGGCCTCGGTGCGCATGACTTCAGCCTTGGCGCGGGTGAGCTGAATATCGATACGCAACTGCTGGATGCGCGCTTGCCGGGCGGCTTCTTCGTTGCCCATAAGGCGGGCCAATTCCACGCTTTGCCCGGCCAGGTCTTTCTGTGTTTGCAGCAAGCTCACGCTGGCGCGTGCGTCGGCCAGCCGTGCCGTGAGGCTGGCCTGCGCGGCTGTAAGGGCGGCCTGGGCGGCCTGCGCTTCTTCGCCCTTGGCGCGGGCGCTGTCGCGCGCAGCGGCAGCCTGGGCGCGGGTGCGGTCGGCGTCGATTTGTTTTTTCTCGATCAGCGTCTGCAACTGCTCCAGTTCCTTGCGGCGCTCATCAGACAAATCCCCCTGGGCGGCCAGCAGCTGCTGCTTGCTGCGCAGCTCAGCGCGCAGCGAAAGCAGCTCGCCCTGGCGCTGCAAGGCCAGGCGCTCAATGGCATCGGCCTCTTGCAGCGCGGCCTGGCCTATGGCTTGCCGCAACAGGGCTTCGTCGCCCTTCAGGCGCGCCTCGGCAATGGCAGCCTGCCCGCGCGCCTGGGCAGCGGTGATTTCCTTGTCGGCCAGCGCGATTTGCGCCTGCATCTCTGTATTGACCTCGGCATAGGCGGCCGACAGGGCGGCGTAGCTGGTGCCGCTTTCAGCTGCTTGCTCGGCCGCCTGCTGCACCGCCTGGCCTTGTTGCTGCGCGGCCAGGGCGGCGCGGGTGGCCTCGTTGCCCATTGCGGCCATGTAGCTGCGCAAGGTGTCGTTGTGCTGGGCGGCGGCCAGCAGCTTCTCGCGGCTTTCGGCTTCGATGTCGGCAAACGCCTGCTTGAGGCCGCTGAAGTCAAGCGTGGCCACAGCGCCCATGAGCGCGCCCAGGCTCTTGCCCGTCGTCACCAGGGCATCGCCAAGCAGGGTAATGGCTGTTTGCGCCACTTCGGCACCGCGTTTGAGCGCATCCAGCCCGCCGGCCTGGCCGATGCGGTCGGCCATGTCGGCAAAGGCGTTTTTGATGCCGGTGATTTCCTGCGAGAGCGTTTGCGCAGCAGGCGCGCCGCCGTAAATCTCGCCTAGCCCCCGGGCCAGGGCCGGGAAAATGTCCTGCGCGGTCAGCTGCCCGCTTTCAATCAGCTTGCCCAGCTCCTGCACCGTAATGCCCATGCCCTGCGCGGCGGCCTGAAACGCGCCAGGCAGGGCCTCGCCCAGCTGGCCACGCATTTCTTCCATGCTGACCACGCCCTTGCTTGCCATTTGTGCCAGGGCCGTGAGGGCGTTTTGCGTTTCGGCGCTGGACTTGCCCGCGCGCGCCATGGCGGCGCTGACGGCGGCAAACACGTCGCGCGCGGCCTGGCCTTCAACTGCCGTGCCCTTGGTGGCCGCGGCCAGGCCCAAATAGGCGCTGGCGGCGGCGGTCACGTCCACACCGGCAGCGCTGGCTGTGCGGCGCACAAAATCCATTTCAGCGCGGGCGCGGGCCGCATCGCCCGTGACGGCTTGCAGCCCGGCCTGGAGTTTTTCCATGTCGGCGGCCACCTGCACGGCCTGACCGAAGGAAAAAGCCCCGGCCAGAGCTGCGCCCATGCGGCCGGCGGCTTGGCGGGCCTGGTTGAGCTGCTCTGAAATGCTGGTCAGGCCGCGCCGGGTTTTACCCAGAGCGGCGCTGGCCTGGCCGGCGCTGGCACCCAGGCCCTGCCAGCCCTGCACGGCGGCGGTCAGCTTCGGGTGCAGGGCGGCCACGCCCTGGGCGGTGGCCCTGATTTCACTGTTAATGCCGTCCAGCGCGCGGCTCGCCCCTTGGGTGGCCACACCGTGGCGCTGCATGTGAGCGGCCGCTTGTTTGAGCTGGCTGCGCTGCTCGGCCAGATGTGCGCTGGCTGCGGCCACGGCGCCGCGCAGCTTGTCCAGGTGGGCCGCCTCCTGCGCGGTGGGCGGGCCGGCCTGGGTGATTTGCCTGGCCCAGGCGTTGGCTTCTTCTTTCAGGCCTTTGAGCGTGCGCCCGCAGTCGCCCACATGGGTGCGCAATTGCAAAAAGGCCTCGGTGGCCTCTTGCTGCCGGCCCAGCTCGCGCAGGCGGGCCGCCGCTTGCGCGGCCTGCTGGCCCAGCTCGCCGCCCAGCGTGCCTGCCAGCTGGTCGATGTCGCCGGCCACATCCTGCACGCTGCGGCGCGCCTGCTCGCCGTCGGCGCTGATTTTGATTTCCAAGCCTTTTTCAGTCATGATGCGGCCATGAACAAAGCGCGGTTGAAAAAAATGCTGACCCTGGCCTGGCCCGTGCTGTGGCGAGTGGCCGCTCTGGCGCCGCTGGCGGCGGCGCTGGCCTTTGCGCTGCACGCCGCCTGGCGTGGCGTGTGGGCGCCGCTGCAACTGATCTTGCTGGCGCTGGCTGTGCGCTGGGCGCTGCTGGCGCTGCAAGGCGGACTGGGCGCGCTGCTGTGGCCGCTGGCGCTGATCGTGCGCGGGTCAGCCGGGCGAAGCAGCAAAAGCAGCCCATGAAAAAGCCCTTTTGCCTGCCCGAATTTGCCCTGTGGCTGTTTGTGGCTGCGATGTGCTCGGGCTTGAGCGGCACGGTCTGGATGCTGCCTGTGGCCCTGATCGCCCGCGCCGGCCCTGATCGCGTGGGATGTGCTGTTCGGCACGGGCGCGGATATTGACGACTCTGACAGCCAGGGCTGAACCCCAGGGCCGCACAAAAATTCAGGCAATCGTCTGGCGGTAGTAGCGCGAAATACCGCTGCCGCTGCGGCGCATGTCCTGCAGCACGGAGCCGGAGACTTCCAGCGCGCCGAATTTGTCGTTAATCAGCGCCAGCTGCTTGGTAATGGACTGGCTCACGCGCCAGACATCCACTACGCAGGGCTTGCCGCCATCGGCCTCGTTCAGACCGCCAAAGCTCAGTTCCAGCTCCACGGCCTTGGTGGTGAGCGCTTCAATCACGGCCTGATCGCCCCATGAGTAGCTGACCCAGAGCTTGTCGCCGGCCTGAATGTCGGCGGCCTGAGGCAGCACATAAAGCCCCTCGGGGCGCACTTCGTAGTTGCCTGCCTCGGCCACGGCGGTGGCGCTGGCGGCGTTAGCTCCCTTTTTAACGGTCAGGGCCGTGGGCGCAATGTGCGCCAGGCGCAGCAGGCCGCCCGGGGCGGCTTCGTGGGCTTCGTCCGTGGCGTTGCCCGCGTCCACGCCCTGCACCGTGCCCAAAGTGGCGCGTGCCAAGTTGACAATGTTCAGATCAGCCAGCTTCATGCTGATTTCCACGTCTTCCACGCGGCGCACCTCGGCGTGCGTGCCGCCGCCCAGGCGCGTCATGTCCTGCTGCTTGACCACGTTTTCCTTGTGCTCGAGCGTGAGTTCGAGCACGTTGCCGATTTCGGCCAGGGCGGCGTTGCTGCCCCAGGGGCGGGCGTACACCTGCCCCACCGTCATGCCGGGGCGGTAGGTTTTGCGGATGAGTTCGGTAGCGGCCATGAGAGAGTTCCTTTTTCAGGTTTTGTGAAATACGGTTTTCACCACCACGGTGGTGGGAATGAATTGCGTGCCCGCCTCGTGCCAGGGCCGGGGCGGCTGCGCCAGCTTCAGCGGGTGGGTGGCGCCTTTGAGGTGGGCGCCCAGCAGCGCGCTCATCACGCGCTCCAGCAGCGGGCCGGCGTCTTGCCGTGCATCCTGGCCCGTGCGGGCGCTGGCGACGTTGCGCACCACCGTCACGGCATGCCAGGTGTGCGCCAGCAGCAGGCGCGCGCCGGCGTCGTCTTCGATGCGGTAGCCGCCATACACCAGGTGCACCGCAGGCGTGTGCTGGCGCGTGAGCTTCACATCGGCCAGATCGGCCGCCGTCAGTACCTGCACGGCCGGGCGCATGCCCTGCAGTGCCTGCCTGAGCAAATCCGCCAGCAGCGGCTCCAGCGCCAGAAAGTTGTTGGCGCGGGCAGTGGCAAGGCCGGCTGTGCTCATCGGTAGCTGCCCGCTGCTTCGTCGGTGACTTGCCGCGGGCTGAAGTGGCTGTACACCTGCCCGTCGCCCAGCGCGCCGCTGGCCAGGGTTTCGCCCGGCGCGCCGCCCCAGGGGCAAGTCAGTTGCGCTTTGCCGTCGGCAATGGCGCGCAACTCGGCGCTGGCGGCCTTGTAGCGCAGGGCCACTTCGTGTTCGGGGGCCAGCTCGTCATACAGGTAGTAGCGGGCCACATCGCAGACGATGCGCACCAGCTGCGGCGGCGCAACCTGCACGGTGGCGCGCGGGTTTTGCGGCGTGGGGGCGGGTTTGCGGCAACCGGCCAGCGGCAGGCGGTAAGCCTGCGCCAGCAGGCCGTTGGCAAACGCCTGGGCGTCATCGAGCGCACGCTGCGCGCGCTGGGGCTGCACGGCGCGCTGGTCGGGGTCGGTGAGCTGCACCAGCTCCACCTCGCCGAAGCGCTCAATCATGTCCTGCACGCTGGCGTAGGGCATCTCTGGCATGGCCGGCCCTTCAGGCGTGCACGTGGTGCAGCACCTGCACCTCGATCAGCTCGCCCGCCCGTGCGGCAGCGCACAGGGCGCGGCCGCAGTGGTCGCTGGCTGTGCCTGCCGCTGCCTTGCCGGAGCCGTCGGCCGCAGGTTTGACGTAGGCACCGTGCTCAATGGCCTCGGCCGCTTCCACGGTGTAGCTGTAGCCGGTGACGACAGACAAGGCCTCGCCTTGCCTGGCGCCGGTTTCCGAGACGCCTTGCACTTCCTTGAGCGGCTTGTCGGGGGCGGCCGGGGCCGGCTGACCGCCGTAAGAGACGAAGCGGTAGGGCGCGATATCAGCGGCGGCCACCACCGTGACGGCGTGGCGCTTGTCGAACTGGCGGTTCATGTGGCTGCTCATGGGGTGGCTCCTTTCTTTTTGGCGGGGGCCGCGGGCGCAGCCGCGCTCTGGCGGGCAGCCACGGCTTTGGCGCGTTCGGCCTCAAAGGCAGCGCCTGTGCGTTCACGCTCGGCCGCCTGTTGGCGCTGCTGCCGCTGGGCCTGCTGGTTGTCGCGCGCGGCGCGTGCTGCGATCAGTTGCTGGCGGTCATGCTCGCTCATCTCCTCTGGCAGTGGCTGGCCGGGCGCAATGAGTGTGCGGCGGCCATCGGCGCCAATCCAGGCGGTGGCCACAAGGGCAACGTAGCGCGGCATTGGGATCTGGGTTGGGGCCTGTGTTTTGGCCTGGGCTTCGGTTTCGGTTTCCGAGGTTTCTGACATGGGCGACTCCTTCGCTTATTTCGGGTTCTGAAACAGGAAACCGGCCGTGGCGCGCACCAGGGTGGGCTTGCGCTCATACGTCGCGCCATAAATCCAGCTCTTGGTGGCGCGGTCAAAGTACGGTGTTTCCACAAACGGGTGGCCCGGCAGAACGCTGGTAAAGCCAAAAGCGGGCTCGCCCAGGCTCAGGCCCGCGCCGCCTGCGCCTATGTCGGGCGCGTAGGCCAGCACGGCGTTGTTGCCCCAAACGTCGTGGCTGGCGCCGCCCTCGTCCGTCCAGATGGCCTCGCCTATGGTGATGCGCGGCACCTTGAGGATGGTTTTGAGCTGCTCCAGCGTGGCCGGCCCCAGCAAGGTGGTGGGCAGGTAGCTGCGCACTTCTTTGTTCAGCGACAGGGCATAGAAGGCGTCGGCCGAGAGCACCAGCAGATTGGGGCGGCGGCCGGTGGATTTGCGTATGGTCTCGCTGGCAGCGGCCAGGTCGGTGACGGGTGTGCCGGTGTCGGCGCTCCACTTGGTGCCGCCCGAGAGGGCCTGCACGTTGGCGCCAAACGCCGCCGGATCGGTGGCCAGGGCGGCGGCTTCCAGCTCGTGGCCCAGGCTGAGCACCTGCAGGGCCGTGTTGACCGCAATGCGGCTGATGTCCAGGTGCTGCGCCACGTTCAGGCGCGCGGCCTCGTTGGCCTCTTCGATCAGCTCGCGCGGAATGGGCACGTCGATGGCGTGCTGATCCACGGTATAGACGCGCCCTTCCCAGTTGATGCGCATCTGCTTGGTGGCCGCGCCCGGCGCGCGGCGCGTGTTGTAGCGCCGCGTGGCATCGTCGCCCAGCTGCGCCAGGGTAAAGCCGCGCAGGGCCGTGGGCAGCTGCGGAAACAGTTGCATGGCCACCAGGCCGGCCTGCGCCGTGCCCGTGACCATCAGGTTGGTGAGGATGGGGTTGACGTTGAAACGTACTTGTGCGGGGGTGCTCATAAGAAGGCGGCTCCTGCTGTTTCATTGGGTAAATCGGGTGACGTGGCCCAGCGCCTGGGCATAGTTGGCCTCGGGGTGCTGGTCCAGCCAGGCCTGCGCGGCGCGGTGCACCTCGTCATCGCTCTTGCCGCGCGCGTCGAAGCCGGGGGCGCCGCCTGCGGCGCGCTCGGCAAAGTCCACGATGGCGTTGCGGCTGGACATCTGCCCCTGCAGCCAGGCGCACATCTGCATGGCCGTCACCTGCGTGGTCTGGCTGCCCTCGGAAAACGACACGTCGGCGGGCGTTTGCGCCAGCGTTTGCAGCGCAGCCACACACACGGCCTTGTCGCGCGGCAGCAAGCGCCCGGCCTTGATCTGGGTTTCGGCAAAGGCCACAAAGCCGGCCTGCCGCTCGGCGGCGGCCTGTTCGGCATAGCTTTTGACTTCGCTTTGCGCTTTTTGCGCATCGGCGCGGGCCTGCTCGGCGGCCTGCTCGGCCGCCTGCTTGCCGGCGGCCAGTTGCTGGTTTTCGGCGCGCAGGCGCTCCAGCTCGGCTTTGTCTGCATCAGACATGGGTGGCTCCTTAGAGGTAGGTTGCAAATCGGTGTCGGGCAGCTCCTGGCCAAAGCACAGTGCCTCGGCGAAATCGCCGGCGGCAAAGCCCATGTCTTTGAGGCCCGCTACGGCGGGCGGCTGCGCGCCCAGAAAGGCCACATGGCGCAAATACCATTTGCCCGGTGTCGGGTTGTGCGCAGCGCCGGGCGGGTAAAAGCTGGCGCTGCGCTTTTTGAAGCGGCCGGCGCGCACCATTTCGGCAAAGGCCTCGTCCACCTGGTGCGGGTCTATGGCCAGGTTGCCGGCTTCGTTGACGAACACGCGCTGCACCCAGCCATAGGCGGGCAGGTTGTCCCTGGGGTGGCCCACGGTGAGCGGCGCTTCGCGCAAGGCACGGTCATAGGTGGCCGCCATTTCTTCCAGCATGGCGCGCGTGAAGGTGTGGCGCCGCCCCTGGTCGTCGGTGTGCGTGCCCGCGCTGAAGATTTCAATGCCGGCAGGCAGGCCCCTGGCGGGCGCTGCCGGCGCAGCGGGCGCGCCAGCGGGTGCGGCGGCTGCGGTGTTTGTGGGCGGGGTAGATGTCATGGGCGGCATCGTCGCGCCGCCCGGCTTTCAGGCCCAAATGAAAGCCTTCATTGTTTTGGGCGTGCGCCCCTGCAGGGGCCGCGCGCGCCTACAGGGGCAGCTTGCCCTGGCGTTTTTCTATTTCTGCGGCGCGCCAGGCCGCCTCGATCTGGCGCACGCGCCGCTCGGTCA
This sequence comes from Ottowia cancrivicina, assembly GCF_029813755.1. Lineage (NCBI taxonomy): Bacteria > Pseudomonadati > Pseudomonadota > Betaproteobacteria > Burkholderiales > Comamonadaceae > Ottowia > Ottowia cancrivicina. Next base: position 48,586 of record NZ_JARVII010000009.1, read on the forward strand.
CGCCGTGCCGGCGGGCGACGGCAGCGTAACTGTTGCCGCTGCGCAGCGCGGCCACGATGCGGCGGGTTTTGGCCGCACTCATGAGCGCCGCGCCCACGGGAATGTAAAGGGGCTGGCCGCCAAAGTCCTGCGCCAGCCCCATGGTCAGCGCCAGCGCCAGGCGCGCCAGATCGTGCGCATCAGTGTCCAGGCCGGCCGCGCCGCCTTGCGCCAGATGCCGCAGGGTAACGAAGCAGCTGGTGCACAGCTCGCGCCACAGGGGCGGCCACTCGGGCGCCAGCAGCGCATCCAGCGCGGCCAGCTGCGGGCCGCACACCTGCGACAAATCGGGGCGCGCATCCAGCAGCTCACTGGCGTCTTGCATCCGGGGCGTCTCTTGCATGGTCAATGGTTTTTTGTTTTCAGGCCGCCGGCGGGCGGGCCAGCCAGCCCTTGAGGCTCTCAATCAGGATGTGCAGCTGCGCATCCGTGCAGGCCTGCAAATGGGCGCAGCCCGTCTGGCGCTGCACCCACGCCTGCAAGGCGGCAGGGTGCGGGCTTTGCACCTGGCCGCCCAGCCAGAGCTGGCGCCACAGCGCCCACACCTTGCGCTCCAGCGCGCGCTCAGCGCCCAGGCGCAACACCTTGCCGCTGCGGCCCGGCAAGCCTGCCAGGCGCGCCAGATGCTCCAGCCGCTGGCGTACGCGTGCGCGCTCGCCCTGGCTCATGACCTTGCTGCTGCTTTTGCCCGTGAGGGCCAGCAGCAGGCTGCGGTAGTCGTCATCGCTCATGCCCAGGCGGGCCTTGAGGACGTGGATGGCCGCGGTGTGGTTGGGGGTGTGGGCTTTGGCAGCCCCGCCAGGGCGTTCAGAAGCGTTCCGTTTGGTTTGAACGGAGCGCGGTGGTATCTCAGGCACTTGTTGAACCTTTCGGGCGTTTCAGAGGGTTTTTTCGGGACAAGTCAACGAGGTCTGCCGCACGCCGCCAACTCCCCGGCGCAGCTCGGCCTGCCGGCCTGCCGCGTAGCCACGGCTGCGGTGGCCGTCATCAACCAGGCGGCCCCTGCCCCGGCTGCTGTCGCGCGGTTGCCTAGCAGTTATGTCGGGGTGTCTGGCCGTCATGTAGTCCAGCAGCAGCTGCTCGTCGCGCGCCGGTTGCGCAAAGCGCTCAACCAGGCTGCGCACGCCACAGACCCAGCCGGCCGCAAAGGCGTCGCCACGCGCCGTCTTGGTGGCGGGCTTGCACTGGCGTGGCTGACGGCGCACATGCGCCAGGCGCGCACGGCTGCATTGGCGCAGCAGCACGGCAAAACAATAAGAGGCCACGTCGGGCGCGGTGCCCACACCCACAAAAACATAAAAACCCTGGCGCGCGTAATTGCCTGCCTCGTTGTAAGCGCCGCGCACCAGGCTGTACATCTCACAGCCAAAGGCGTCGGCACAAACACGGGCCAGGCTTGCTTCCCAGGCATTGAGCGCCGGGCTGGCAGCGCGTGCGCAGGCTTCGTGCACGTCGGCCAGCGACACGTCGCGCTCGCTCAGGCCAAACTGCGCCATCAGCTTCTGCGCCTGCCGCATGGCAGCGGCCGCCTCGTGCGCTTCGGAACTGTGGCTCAGCGCCAGGCACTTTTTGATCTTTGCAAGGGCGTCGTCACGGTTCATACCGGCTCTCCTTCTCCTTCGTCTTGGTGGGCCCTGGCCTCGAACTGCCCGCACACCATCAGGGCGCGGGCGCCAAAGCCGCCCAGCGTGCAGCGCAGCGGCCAAAAGCCCGGCGCGCCAGGCTGCTGCAAGCGGGCATGGCGGCAGCCCTGGCAGCACGCCTGCGCCGCTGCGGGGCGGTAGCCCATGCGCACCTGCGCACGGTGAATCGGCCCGAGACAGCTCATGCCTGCCCCCCGTCCAGGTTTCGGGTGGCCTGTTTGACCATTTGGATGACGATTTTTTCGATGTCGCTGTCCACGGTTTTGATCAGTGGCGCATCGCTGTCGAGGGTGACGGTCACGCCCAGGCGCTTGAGGGTTTTGGCGTCGAGCTGCTCCAGCGCGGCGGCCACAGGGCGCGGGCGGTATTCAATGAGGGTTTCAGCCTGCTGCGGCTCAATGGCGCCGCTTTCAGTCAGTTTCATGATGCGCTCGCACAGGGCGCCGTCGTCTTCCCAGCTGATGCGCCCCTTTTGCTTTTGCAGGCCGAATTTGAGGCCGTCCACCACCATGGTGCGGGGCCTGACGAAACATTCGGGGTGGGCGGTGATGGCAGCCTGCAAATCGTTGTGCAGGGCCGCAATCTTGCGGGCAGCCTTGAGGATTTCGGGCGTGGCGCCGCGCTCAATGGTGCTGACTTGCTCGCGCACGGCCTGCACGAGTGCAGCCAGCCGGTCACGGCAGGCGGCGTAGTCAGCAGCCAGGCGGCGCATGCTTTCTGCGGGCTGCAAGGCGGCGGTGTGGGCCGCAGTGTTGGGAGTGGGCATGGTTAATTTCCTTTCGGGGTTGCGGATGGGAGTTCAGACGGGGTTGCACTGGCGGCGTCTCTGCCGCGCAGGCGCGCCAGGCGTGCGCGCACGGCCTCAGGCATGGGGGCGGCGGCCAGCGCATCGGCGGCCAGTTTGGCCAGCGCCGGGTCCTGGGCCAGGGCGTCCAGGGCGCCCGCGCTCTGGCCCGTGACCTGCACGGCGCCACGCGGGGCGCGGCTGCGCAGCAGGGCCTCGCGCTCGCTCTCCTGTTGGCCCTCGGCCTTGTCTGCCAGGCGCATGAGCACCTCGTGCAGGTAGGCGTGGTCGGTCAGGGGCGTTTGCAGCGAGCCTTTGGCGGCGGCGTCCAGCACGGCCTGCAAGGCGGCCTGCCACAGCTCAGGCGGCGCGCTCCAGTCGCGTCCGCGCCGCGTGATGCAGCCGCGCTGCATGTCGGCCAGCACTTCGCGCAGCAGGCGGGCGGCGCGCTCGGGGCGCAGCTCGCGTTTGGGGGGGCGAAACAGGCCCAGGTAGCGCAGCAAATCGTCACCGCAAGGCAGGCCGCGCAGGGCCGTGGCCAGCAGCTGGCGCAGCTGCTGATGGCTCACCAGGGCGTCCAGGCTCATGCCCGCGCCACAGTTGGGGCAGCGCAGCATCATGCGGCCAGCCTCCAGAGTGAGGCGCAGGCAAAGGCGCACACCAAACACAGCAGCAACTCGGCGGCAGCCTGCAGCCAGGGGCGCCGGAGCAGGCTGCGCCAGGCGCTTTTGCGGCGCTGTGCGTCAATCACGCCAGGGGCAAACGCAAAGCGGCGGCTGGCTGACGCGCGGCGGGTAGCAGGATGGCTCATGCGCGCCTCCCGCTGATGCGGCGCGCCTGAGGAAACAGCGCCAGCGCACGCAGGACGCCGTCCATCACGTGGGCGTAAAAACCGATGTGGCGGCACTGTGAACCACCTGGCAGGGTGATGATGACGAGGGTGGGGCGCGGCATGGCTTACACCCCCGCTACGCATTGGGCGTCGACCTTGGGCCAGCCGGCAGCGGCCGCGCCGTTCATGGCGCGCGCCACCAGGTTGTGCACGGCCAGCGGGTAGCAAGTGCTGATGCCGGTTTTGCTGCCGCGCGGCACATGAATGAGGCGCGCGCGCAGGGCGTCGAAAGCGTCTGGCTCGAAGACCTGTTCGCTCTTTAAGTCAAAGCGAGCGAACTTGTGGTCCAGATAGGCCCGCAAGTCGGCGTCCAGCGGCTCCAGCTCGACGATTTCGCAGCGCTGCATGACTTCGCGCACCTCGGGGTTCTGGCTGTGCAGCAGCTGGCGCAGCTCGGGCTGGGCAATGAGGGCAATGCCGATGAGGCGCTGCAGGCCGTCCTTGAGTTCGTCCAGGAAGCGCTTCAGATGTTTGAGCGTGGCCACGGGCAGGCAGTGCGCTTCGTCAATGACGAGCAGGTGGCGGCGGCCTGCGCGGCGGCTGGCGCGCAACAACTCGTGCATTTGCCGAAAGCGTGCCTGGGGGGTATTTTTGAGCCGCGCCTGCGGATCGAGCGCGTAAATGACGGCCTCGGCAATCTGGGCCGTTTTCAGTGTCTTGCCCTTGGTGTCGCTCGCTTCCATGCCCAGGGTGTAGGGCTTGATGACGAGGATGTCTTTTTGCTCTTCGCGGATGCGCTCTTGCAGCTCAAGCACCAGCGTGGTTTTGCCCGCGCCGCTTTCGCCCACCAGGGCCATGAAGCCGTGATGGGCGGCGCTGTCGAGCAAAGCGGCGCGGGCGTAGCGGGTGGCGGCGCTCTGGAAGACGTCGGCGCGGGTCTGGATGTCGTCCACAAAGGGGCTGCGCGGCAGGCCAAAGTGCTTGAGCGCGGCGCGGGTGAGGGGGGTGTTTTCCAATAACATGGCGTAGTCCTTTCCGGTTGAGATGTCTGAGGTTGGGGAGGGCGCGGCTGCGGGCGTTGGCGCGCCCGCAGCCTTTTGGGTTGATGGGGCGGGCGGCAGCGCCAGGGCGCGCAGCTCGGCGGTGGTGGCGCCTGCCTGGCGCAGCGCCTGGATGAAGGCTGCGCGGGCGGCGGCCTGGCCGCGCTGGGGCCAGTGGCCGCGTGTGACGATGGCGTTGACGGCGGTCAGGCTCAGGCCCGTTTGGCGCGCCAGCTGGCGCTGGCTCAGGCCGTGGGCTTGCAGGGTGCGGTGCAGGGCGGTGTGCAAGGGCATGGCGGCGGCTCCTGTGGCTTTTTTTCTGTACTTCAGCGCGCGCTGGCAATGACGCGCAGGGCAGGCCGTGCCGCGAGGCGCTCGGCCATGGCGGGCAGCTCGCTTTCAGGTAGGCCCTGCGGGCACAGCTGGCGCAGCAGGGCCAGGCGGGCCGGCTCCAGCGGCGCGCCCAGGTGCTCGGCCAGTTCGCGGCTGGCTTCAAACAAGGTGAGGGTGCGCTCGGCACGGGTGGGCGCCACAACCTTGGCCGCCAGCGGCAGCGGCTGGCCTTTTTTGGGCAGGGGGATGGGCAGCTTGGCTTCGCGTACCTGGCGCAGGGGGGCCAGGCGGCGGCCAAAGAGCGGCTCAGAGTGCGGCAGCTCAGAGGGCAATTGCATGGGCTGTGGCCGGGCGGCGGGCGCGGCGGAGCCGCCTGCCGGGTCTGCCCGGCCGGTTTCGGCGCTGGCGCCGGCAGGCGGCCGTGCGGGCAGTTGCCCCAGTTGCTCCACCTGCTGGCGGTTGGCCTGCAAGGGGGTGGTGCGCGCGCTGGCCCATTGCTGGCCGATGACGGGCGCATCCACGCGAAAACCCGCTTCGTCGCGCTGCACCAGGGGCACGGTATGCAGCGCCTCGCGGCCATCGGCGTCGGTGTAGACGATGCAGGCGGCCTCTTGCACGTAGGGGTTGTAGGTGACGCGCAGTTTTTCGCCCACCGAGACGGCGGGCACGTCGCGCACGTCATACTCAAGCCCCTTGAATTCCACGGTCAGGCGCGGGCTGACTTTGCGCAGCTCAGGCTCGTGGGTGAGCAGCTCGCGGCACATTTGCACGCCGGGGGCGATGCGCAACTGCTCGGGCGTGATGCCCAGCCACTGGTGCAATCGCGTGTGGCCGTGGCGGCTGTGGCGGGCAGTGGCGTTGAAGCTGCGCGCCCAGCAGTAGGCGCTCAGGTTGAGCGCCTGCAGGCTGCCCACGGCCTGGCCCTTGAGCGTGCTTTCAAAGCAGCGCTCGACAATGTCCTGCGCTTTTTCCACCTGGCCGGTGGCGCGGGCGTTGCCCGGCGCGTGGGGCATGAGCTGCACGCCCAGGCGGCGCGCCAGGTTTTTAAACAGGCCGCTGGTGTTGGCGCTGCCCATGTCCATCATGAGGATGAAGGGCACGCCGTGAAAGGGGTCGGGCGCGCCCAGCACGCTGCGCGCGTTGATGGCGGCAATAAAGCTTTCGGCCAGGTTCAGCGCGCTTTCAGCGCCCAGCACGTAGTGCACGAAGATGGAGCCGCTGTAGTGGTCGGTGACCACATAGCGCCACACGCGCTCGCTTTGCACGCGCTCGAGCGCGCGCGGCTTGTTTTTGTAGAACTTGTCGGCCTCGAGCACTTGCAGGCCGCCGCGCTGGCACCCGCCCTTTTGCCCCTTGCCCTGCCCCTTGCCCTGCCCGTTGGAGAGGTAATAGAGCACGCAGAGGCTGGCGTCAATTTGCCAAACATGGTTGGGGTGCAGGCTTTTCATTTCAGTGCAGGGGGTGGGGCGCAGCAGTTGCGCCGGGTGCAGGCCGTAGGTGCGCAGGGCGCGCTCCACGGCGCTGGCGCTCAAGAAGCGCACTTCGCCGGTTTCGGGGTGGATGCGCTCGCAGCGCACCAGGCCCTGGCAGCGCAGCTCATCGAGCGCGCGCGCTACGCTGAGCAGCTGCTTGCCGCCCTTGCGCTGCGACTGCATCAAGGCGGCGCTGATAGCCAGCGCCTCCTGGCGCGTGACGCTGACGGCGCCGGCATCAGAGCGGCGGCGGCGCGCAGGCTGCACGGTGAACTCCTTGAGGCGCCGGTACACGGTGGCGCGCGACAGGCCCGTGGCCTGGCTGGCGGCGGCCACGAGCGCGCCCTTGCCGCCGTGGCCCTGGCCGGCCGTGGCCTGGGCCAGATCACGGGCCAGTTGCGCAATCAGCTGCGCTGTGGCGGCGCTGGCAGCGCGGGGGGCAGTCATGATGGGCCGCTCCCGCTTTACGCCTGGAAAGAGACGGGGGCATCGCCATCGGCATCGCCATCGGCGCCGCCATCCGTGCCCATGTCGATGATGCTGCGCCCATCACCGCCCGCGCCCAGCGCGGCCAGCACTTCGGCCGGGGGCATCCAGGCGGCATCGGCATCGGCATCGGCCGCATCGGGCAAGCCAAACTCTGCCCGCAGCGCATCGAGCTGGGCCTGCACCTGCGCCAGCAGGCCGGCCATGAAGGCGGCGCTGCCCGCGGTGCCCTCGCCGTCGCTGACCGCATGGTCCTCAAGCGCCAGCAGCGCCTGGCGCAGGCTGCCCAGCACCAGGCCCTCGGCCTGCGCGGCCAGGGCGGCGGCTTCTTGCCGCAGCTGTTGCAGTTTTTCATCGGGCGGCAGCGTGGCAATGAGGGCGGCTTTTTCTTCGGCCTGCTCTTTTTGCTGGCGCACCACGGAGAGGCGCTGCTCGGTGGCGGCCCGCTCCTGCTGCTCTTGCCGCACCTGCGCCCGCAGCTCCTGCTCCTTTTGCGCGCTGCGCGCGGCCAGCTCTTGCAGCAGGCCCAGCACCTCGTCGCGGCTGGCGCTTTCCTCTACAGCGCGGCGCACCAGCTCCTGCTCGGGCGCGGGCAGCGCCCGGATGGCCTTGTAGTCCACCTGCCGCAGCCCGATGCGCTCGGCCTGCTCAAAGGCTTGCTGGCCGATGAGGTTGCGGTTGGCGGCCAGTTCACGGAAACGCCGGTAGCTCTTGCCCAGCTTGATTTCGCAAAACTCTTCCAAACTCGAAAAATGGCGACCGTCGCCACTTTGAGGGTGGCGAAGGTGTTTCCAAGCCTTTGATTTTTTTACGTTTTCAAAAATCGACAGCAGCGCGGAAGTGGCGACCGTCGCCACAAAATCGAGCGCCTCCAGCCTGCCGACGTCTATGCCGGCGGCAAACACGTCATCGGTTTCAGCGGCCGTGAGGGCGGCGTCTTGCGCGGCCTCGATGCGGCTGGCCACGGCGGGCAGCACTTCGGGGGCGGGGGCGGGGGCGGCGGGGGCTTTGGGGGGGCGGGGCATGGCGGGTTTTCCTTTTCAAAGGGGGTGAAGGGGGGGTGTTACAGGCCGGTGAGGGCGCGGCGCTGGTCGTCCAGGCGCGTTTGCAGGCGCTCCAGATCGGCCGTGACGCGAAACGTCAGCCGCGTGAAGGCGGGCGAGGGGTAAAAGCGCCCGGTTTCCTCGCTTTTGCGCGCCCAGCCCTTGGCAATGAGCAGGGCCATGCAGCGCGTGACCTGGCTGGGCGTGCAGCGCGCGGCGCGGGCCAGCTCGCCGTTGGCCGCGCCGCTGGCGGCAAAGCCGCAAAGCGCGTCGAGCACATCGAGCGTGCGCAGCGGCAGCGAGCGCGCGGGGGAGGCAGGGGTGGTCATGGCTGTTTCTTTTGCGGAGACAATTGGCCTTAGCTCTTGGGTTTGGGCTTGATGCCAAGCGCAACTGCGATTTCGTGTGCTTGGCCTCGATGGCCTTTGTCAAAACCGTTGATCAGACGCAGTACCTGTTGCGGGCGGTAACCGTGATCGCGTGCCCATTGGCTGAAGGTCTGGCCGCTAGCGCGGAACTGGGCTTTGAGTTGATCTGGGGTCATTGCTGTGCTCCTATGTCAAATTGATTTGCAAAGTTATTGATACGGATTTTATCCGTATTTCAGGAGTTTGTTCAAGTGTCTGAAGAGGTTCTTGACTTTGATGCCGCATTGCTGCGCCTTAAGGGGGAGCTCAAGGTGCGCACCGACAAGGAGGTAGCCAAGCGGCTGGGCATGTCACCTACCGCTTTCAACGACCGCAAGAAACGCAGGTCTTTCCCGGAAGACAGGGTGCGTGCTTTGGCATCCAAGGAGTTTTTTGACGCTGATTACGTCGTAACGGGGCTACCGAGGAGCGCGCGAGAGATGATTCATGCCGCTCGTTCGGGCCGCCCAATGCGCCCAGTGGCGCACGAAGAGCATCAGGTGTTGGAGATGTGGCGTGCCTGTAGTGCAGGCGACAAGGCGTTGGTGCTTGGCCTGTTGGCCAGATTGGCAACGCTTTCTGATGGCGGTAGCAACTTTGGAAATCCATGACTGCAAAGCCGGGTATGGCTTTGTGCCAAAGTCTGCTGGAGGCGGCGCGCTTGCCTGCGGGGCAGCAGTTGGGTTACAGGCTGGATGTGCAATGGGTGTTCCGGCAGCGTTTGCTCGACTGGCTACAAGAGCAAGGGGTGCCGTTAGAGGGGCGCTGGTTTGATTCCACACGCCTGAAATATGGGGCGGCTCAAACATGGCCTGGCAACATGGCGCCGCCACCGCCGTCGGATTCATGGGGCAGTTCTTATGAGCCCGATCCGGTCAAGTCCAATCGTTACGTGGATCGCGACTATTCCTATACTGCGGTGCGTTGGTCAGAGTTCTACCAAAATGCCAGGGACCAGCAGGTGGGCAGCTTTGATCCGGCGCTGTATGTGGATGCTGACGCGCCTTTGCAGATCGGCAATTTCGCAGCTGTTGTGGCCCGCCCGCCTGGGGGGCATGTTTGTTCGCTACCTGCGCCGCTGGGCTATCACACACGCTTTGAAGCGGCTTACAACAAGGCCAGCAGCGTGCAAGGCTGGCTGGGTGTCTGTTTGATGCCGCAGCAGCTGCCCGCGGATTTTGTGGAAGCCGTGCGGGCCTTGCCCAAGATCACTGCGCCTTGTGCACGGCCCGTCATGTACATCTATGGATACAGCAAGTTCATGCTGTATTACGGCAAGCCGGACGACGATGAGCAGGAGTTGCGCCAGCGGATGGGGTTTGCTCCCAAAGGCAAGCCGGTTAGCGAAGAAATTTTGTACCGCAATATTGCTCAGATTTTTGAGGGTGAAAGCATCAAGCGACGCTATCGTCCCCCTGAAATGCAAGGGCTTGAGTTGGATATTTTTCTGCCTGGACGGCGATTGGCATTTGAATATCAGGGCCAGCAGCATTTCCGTGAAGTCAAGCACTGGCATGGCGCAGAGGGTTTTCAGGCCCAGCAGCGCAGGGATGCGCGTAAGCGGTCACTATGCAAGAAGCTGGGGTATACGCTGGTGCTGCTTGACTACAAGGACAATTTGAGACGCGAAGCTTTGGTGCGCTTGTTGCGTTCAAAAAGGTTGTTGTCGGTTTGAGATGATGAGGGGCTTGCGATGGCTTTCAGTATTGAGGCGTTTGAAGGTTGTGCCAAACAAAATGGCGTGCGCTACTGGCTGGCGCATGATTTGATGCGCGAGTTGGGTTATGAGAGCTGGGCGTCGTTTCAAAAGGTGATTTTGAAGGCGCAGGCCAGTTGCGCGCGGCTGGAGATGGATGCAACGGGCGAGTTCATGCCCACAACGTTTGTGGATGCGGATGACGGACAGGAGCGGGTGTCTGTGCGGCTGACGCGGTTTGCCTGCCTGCTGGTGACGATGCATGCCGATGAGCGCAAGCCGCAGGTGGCGGCGGCCAAGGTGGCGATGGCGGCGCTGGCCAATGAGGTGATTGCCGCGCGGCTGGGCCAGTATGAGCTGGGGCGCATTGAAACGCGCGATGATTTGAAGTCTGCGGAAAGTTCAATGGCCGCAGCAGCTCAGCGCGCGGGGGTGCAGTCGCATGAGCAGGGGCTGTTCAAGGATGCCGGCTTTCGGGGTATGTACAACATGAGTTTGCGCGATCTCAAGCAGTTGCGGGGGTTGGGCCCTAGGGATACTGCCTATGATTTCATGGGGCTGACGGAGTTGGCGGGTAATTTGTTTCGGGTGACGCAAACGGCTGCAAGGCTGGGCCAAACGCCCAATATCGGTTTGCGCAACGCACAAAAGACGGCGCACCAGGTGGGGCAGGATGTGCGCGCCATGATGGTGAAAAACAGCGGGGTGGCTCCGGAGGCGCTTGCGCAGGAGGAAAACATCAATGCCGTGAAGCGGGGCTTGCGCCATACGGCCAGGCAAATGCAAAAACTCGATGCGCCGGCCAAAGCGCCGGAGAGGAAAAAGTAGGCCCCGCACTGCTGCCCTGTCACCCGGTTTCTTCTGCAACGGCCACCCTTTTTGGGTGGCCGTTTTGTTTTGAAGCTTTTCATTTGGGGCGCTCGCTTTGTTTGCGCGACAGTGAGGGGCATGTCCAAACCGTGTGTTCCGCGCTGCGGCAGTTGCCGGCATTTTTGTGTTCAGCAGTTGCCGCTGGCGCGGCTGGGGTTTGGTCAGTGTGCGCTGTTGATGGCCGGGCATTTGATAAACCGGCAGGCCAGGTGCACGTTTTTCCCTTCTCGCTGGAGTGCCTTGAAATGAGTTTGCTTGGGTTTGGCGCGCGCCTGGCGCGCGTGCGTTTGGCCGATTGGTTGTTTTGCGCGTTGCTGCTGCTGGCTGCCGTGGGGTGGATGGCGCCGCAGCAGTTGCCGGTGGCCGTTTACAAGCTGGCGCTGATGGCGCTGGCGGCGCTGGCCGGTTATTGGCTGGACCGCAGCATGTTCCCTTATGCGCGGCCGGATGTGTTGCTGCTGGGGGCGCAGGCTGCGCAGCAGCCGGAGACGCGGTTTGCGGCGCTGCGGGATGTGGTGTCGTTTACGGAGCCGAAGGCGGCGGCAGATGAGGCTGCGGGTGCGCCGCTGGATGCGGCCGGGGCGCGTGAGTTGCTGCTGCTGGGGGCGGTGTGCATGGTGCGCCGCGCGCTGGTGGTGGGCGCGGGGATGTTGGCCGTGGGCCTGGGGGCGTGATGCGCAGGTTCACGTTGTGGGCGCTGGCTTTGCTGCTGGCTGTGCCTGCCTGGGCGCAGTCGGCCGGGCAGGCGCTGCCGCTGGCGGGGCGCTTTCAGCGCGAGTTGCTGCGGCAGGCGCATTTGCAGTGGGGGCTGGATGCGCCGGTGGCCGCGCTGGCGGCGCAGGTGCACCAGGAAAGCGGCTGGGATGCGGCGGCGGTGAGCCGCGCGGGGGCGCGGGGGCTGGCGCAGTTTATGCCGGCGACGGCGCGCTGGTGGTGCGCGCGCGAGGGGGTGGCCGATTGGGATTGCCTGCCGCATAACCCGGCCTGGGCGCTGCGGGCGATGGTGGGCTATGACAAGTTTTTGTTTGATCGCACGCCGGCGTATATGCACCGTTTTGACCGCTTGTGGCTGATGCTGCGCGGCTACAACGGCGGCGAGGCCCACTGGCGGGCCGAGGCGCAGGCCACGGGGCTGGCGCTGCCCACTCGCGGGCAGATTGATGCGGCTTGCGGGCGGGCGCGCCGGGCGGCGCTGCATTGCAGGGAGAACCTGGCCTATCCGCGCCGCATTTTGCTGGTTTTGCAGCCGCGGTATGCGAGTTGGGGGGCCAGCTGGGGGCCGGTGTGGCAGCCTGCGCAGCAGCAGGTGCGGCAGGTGCGGCCATGAGATGGCTTGCTGCGGTGCTGTTGGCTGCGCTGGCGGGGGCGGCGCCGGGGTATTGGCGCGGGCGCGCAGATGGCCGTCTGGCCGAGCGGGCGCGGCATGACGCGCAGCTGGTGCAGCAGTTGTCTGCGGTGCTGGAGCAGCACGGCAGTCTGGTGCAGCAGAGCCAGGAGGCGAGCCAGCGTTTGCGCCGCGCTGCCGCTGCCCGCGCCAGGGCCGATGATGAGACGACGAGGGAGCTTGCCGATGCACTTGCCAAAACGGCTGATTTGCGCGCTGCTTGCGTGCTGGATGCTGGCGTCTTGCGCCAGGTTGACGCCGCCCGGGCCGCAGCCGCTGCGGCCGCTGCCGGCGGCTTTGCTGGCGCTGTGCCCGCCGCCGCCGCACAGCGGGGGCGCTGATATGGATGCGCTGGTGCTGACGCTCAAGCGCTCGTATGACGCTTATGGCGCTTGTGCGGGGCAGCATGCCGAGTTGGTGCGCTGGCTCGATGGCGGCGCGGGGGGCGTTGCGCCATGAGGCTGGGTTCGCCGGAGATGGATGCGCTGCTTTTGGCGCTGGCGGCCGCCCAAATGGCGCTGCTGCCGCTGGTGCTGCTGTGGGTTTGGCGCGCGACGCGGCAGGTGGATACGCGCGCGCATGTGCAGGCGGTGGAGGCGGCCATGAGCCAGGCGCTGGCCGAGTTGCGCGTGGCGCAGGAGGGGCACGGGCGCTTGATTGCGCAAATGCCCGATGGCAAGGAGTTTGGCGATTTGCGGGTGGAGCTGGCTGCGCTCAAGGGCAAGCAGGAGCTGGTGTTCAACGAGGCACGCGGCGCGCGCGCAGCAGCGCGGCGCGTGGAGGATTTTTTGCTGAAAGCAGGACGACATGACACACAACTTTGAGCAGCAGGCGCCGTATGCGCGGCATCTGGCGCGCGATCGCCGTCTGGTGATTTTGCGGGTGCTGGCCGATAGCGCGGGCTACCAGGCCAATGAATACATTCTGGAGACCATGCTGGAGGAGCTGGGGCATGTGGTGGGCAGTGACTTGCTGCATGGCGAGCTGGCCTGGCTGGCCGAGCAAGGTTTGCTGACGCAGCAGCGCGTGGCCGCGGTGCTCATTGCCACGCTGACGCGGCGCGGGCTGGATGTGGCGCGCGGGCGCGCAGCAGTGCCGGGTGTGGCGCGCCCGCAGCCGGAGTGAGGCATGGGCCGGCGTAGCACCGTGGCCGCGCTGCCCGCCGAGCTGGTGCAGGCGTGCAATGGCCTGATTCGCGAGGGGCGCACGATTGCCGAAATCTTGCAGGCCTTGCAGGCGCTGGGGGCGAATGTGTCGCGCAGCGCGGTGGGGCGCTATGTGAAGGGCGCGCGCGATGCGATGGAGAAGTACCGCCAGGCGCAGGAGGTGGCAAAAGTTTGGGTGGACAAGCTGGAAGCCGAGCCGGGCGGCGACGTGGCGCGCCTGCTACCCGAAATGCTGCGTGTGGTGGCCTGGCAGTCGCTGAGCGAGCTGGGCGAGGCGCGGCAGCCAGTCAAGGCCATGGATGTGATGCTGCTGGCCCGGGCGCTGAAAGATCTGGCGGGCGCCAACAAGACGCACGTGGACGTGGAGCTGCAGTTGCGCAGGCTGCGCGAGCAGGTGCGTTCGCGCGCGGATGCGGCGGCGCGCGAAGTGGAGAGCATGACGCGCCAGGCGGGCATGAGCGATGAGCTGGTGGCGAGCATTCGCCAGCGGATTCTGGGTGTGGGAGACAAGGCATGAGCGCGGGCATGGGCGCTGCGTTGCCTGCGGTGCTGCTGCCGTATCAGCAGCGCTGGGTGGCCGATGCGTCGCCGTTCAAGGTGGCCGAAAAGGGCCGGCGCACGGGCCTGACCTGGGCCGAGGCGGCCGATGACGTGCTGATTGCGGCGGCGGCCAAAAACGCGGGCGGGCAGAACGTGTACTACATCGGCCAGGACAAGGATATGACCGAGGAGTACATCGACGCCTGCGCGATGTGGGCGCGCGAGTTCAATCAGGCCGCCGGCAGTGTGGAGCAAGGCATCTGGGATGAAGATGGCGATGATGAGCGCAACAAGAACATTCTGACGTTTTCGATTCGCTTTCCCAAAAGCCGCCACCGTATTACGGCGCTGGCCTCGCGGCCGCGCAAGCTGCGCGGTCGCCAGGGGGTGCTGGTGGGCGATGAGGCGGCGTTTCAGGACGACCTGGACGCGCTGATCAAGGCGGCGATGGCCTTTCTCATATGGGGAGGCAAGGTGCGTTTGATTTCGACGCACTTTGGCGCGGACAACCCATTCAACCTGCTTTGCCAGGACATTCGCGCCGGGCGGCAGCGGGGCAGCATTCACCGCATTACGTTCCGGCAGGCCGTCAACGAGGGGCTGTACCGGCGGGTGTGTTTGCGCATGGGCCGGGCGTGGTCGCAGGCCGATGAGGATGCCTGGGTGCAGGGCATTTATGACTTTTACCGCGATAACGCGGATGAGGAGCTCGATTGCATTCCGAGCGCGAGCAGTGGCGCCTATTTCAGCCGGGCGCTGCTGGAGAGCCGCATGAGCGATGCGCTGCCGGTGCTGCGGCTTCAGTGCCCGCCCGGCTTTGAGGTGCGCGCGGCCGCAGAGCGGATGGCATTTGTGGATGGCTGGCTGCACACGCAGGTGCAGCCGCTGCTGGAGGCGCTGCCGCCGCAGGCGCGCAGTTTTTACGGCATGGACTTTGCCCGTTCGGGGGATTTGTCGGCGCTGGTGCCTCTGCTGCAAGACGCGCATTTGCACCGCCAGGCGCCCTTCATTGTGGAGCTGCGCAATGTGCCGTTTGAGCAGCAGCGACAGGCGCTGTTTTTTATTGTGGATGCGCTGCCGGGGTTTGCGGGCGGGGCGCATGACGCGACGGGCAACGGCGGTTATTTGGCCGAGGTGGCGATGCAGCGCTATGGCGCGGCGCGGGTGCAGCGGGTGATGCTGTCGCAGCAGTGGTACATGGAGAACATGCCCAGGTACCGCGCGGCGTTCGAGGATGGCGATATCACCTTGCCGCGCAGCAGCGGGGTGCTGGATGACCACCGGGCGGTGCAGCTGGTACGTGGCGTGCCCAAGGTGCCCGATGGGGTGGCCCTCAAGGATGCCGCAGGCGGCAAGCGCCACGGGGATACGGCCATTGCCGGGGCGCTGGCCTGGTTTGCTTCACTGACGGCGGCCGCGCCGATGGAGTTCATGAGCGGCGGCGCGCGCTCGGATGAAGAGGAAACGAGAGGTTTTCTGTGAGGCAGCCCATGAAAGACAAGAAAGATTGGCCGCAACTGGATGCCGAGGCAGCGCCGCTGGCGCTGGACCCGTGGAATACCGTTTTCATGGGCATCTTGCAGCCCAATGACCCGCTGCTGCTGGAGCGCGGCAAGGGTGGCTCGCTGGCGCATGAGCTGTATCGCGACCTCAAGCGCGACGGCAAGGTGTTCAGCGGGCTGCAAAAGCGCAAGCTGGCGGTGGTGAGCCGCCCGTGGTCGGTGGAGCCGGTGCAGGCCAGCGAGGCGGGCGGGCGCGATGCAGCCTTGGTGATGGATATCCTGAACGGGTTCGCTTTTGACCGCCTGTGCGTGGATTTGCTGGACGCGTTGCTGATGGGCTGGCAGCCCGCCGAGATTGTGTGGACGCTGCGCGAAGTAGGCGGGCGGCAAATGGTGGTGCCCGAGCGCGCTCCGAAGCGGCTGCATCGGCGTTTCGTTTATGTGCAGGGCGAAGCGGGCGGCCCGCCCGAGTTGCGCCTGCTGGTGCGCGAGGCCATGCAGCAGGGCGTGCCGGTGCCCGATCGCAAATTTATCGTGCACCGCATTAATGCGGAGGATGACAACCCCTACGGCGTCGGGCTGGGGCTGCAACTGTATTGGCCGGTGTTTTTCAAGCGCAAGGGGGTGCTGGCCTGGGGCAAGCTGTGCGACCGCTTTGGCACGCCAACGCCCTGGGGCAAATATCCGCGCGAGGCGAAGGCGCGGGAAAAGGGCACGTTGTTTGAGGCGCTGCGGGCCATGAGCAATGACGGTTTCATCATGACGCCGGAAGGCGTGGATATCACCCTGCTGGAAGCCAGGATCAGCAGCGGCGGGATGACGCCCAATCAGTCATTGGTGGAGTACATGGATGACTGGATCATGGAGGTGCTGCTGGGGCAGCCGCCGCGCGGCCAAAGCGGCGGGGCGCTGGCCGCAGCGGCCAACGAGCGCGAGGCGGTGCGGCTGGAGTTGAGCCAGGCCGATAGCGATCTGCTCAGTGACACATTGAATGCGACGCTGATTCGGTGGATTTGCGAGTTCAACGGTTTGCAGCCTTGCATGGTGTCGCGCACGATCAAGGCGGCCGAGGACATCAAGGCAGCCAGTGAGACGGATGCGAACGTGGCGGCGATGGGCTTTCGCATGACGCTGGACGGGGTGCGCGCCCGATACGGTGAGCACTGGGAGTTGGCCCCCAATCAGCCGACGTTGCCTGCCAGCGCTGCGGGCGGCGTGCCGCGCAGCTTTGCCGAGGGGCAAACCGTGGGCAGGGATGCGCTGGATGAGCTGGTGGATGAGGAGTTGGCCCAGTGGCGCGAGGCGCTGGAGCCGATGGCCACGCCGCTGCGCCGCCTGATGGCGCGCGCCAGCCAGGAGGGCTGGACGGCCGGGCAGTTGCTGGATGCGCTGCCGGGTGTGTTGCCCGAGATGGATGCGGATGCGCTGGCACAGGCGCTGACGCGGGCGGCTTTTGCCGCGCGGGGCGCGGCCCGGGCGGGTTTGGATGACGAGTAAGGGGCAAGGGGCGATGTCGGCAGCAGCGGAGTTTGCCCGGCTGCGCAGGCTGCCTGCGGCCGGGGCGATTGCCTATTTGCAGGCGCGCGCGCAGTTGACGGTGACGCACGACTGGCAGGATTTGTGGGAGGACGAGCATGCCAGCCAGTTCACCGTCTCGAGGCTGGCGCGGCTGGATTTGTTGCAGGCGGTGTACGAAGGCATCCGCCGTTCGGTGCAGGGCGATTTGAGCCGCAGGGACTGGATGCGCGATGTGCAGCAGCTGCTGGCCGATGCGGCCTGGTGGGGCGAGCGGCAGATGGTGGATCCGACCACGGGCAAGGTGATCAAGACGGTTTTCAACCCGATGCGGCTGGCGCTGATTTTCGATACGAATTTGCGGCAGGCGCACGCAGCGGGGCAATGGGAGCGCGCGTGGGCGGCCAGGCGCACGCATCCGTATGTGCGCTATGTGACGCGCGATGACGGGAAAGTGCGCCCGCAGCACCGCGCCTGGCACAACGTGACGCTGCCGGTGGATGACGCCTTCTGGAGCGAGCACTGGCCGCCCAATGGCTGGCGCTGCCGCTGCCGGGTGGTGTCGGTGTCGCGCCGTGATTACGAGCGGGGCCTGGCGCCCGATGGCAGTGCGCTGAAAAAAGAGATGCCGCCGCAGTATCGGGTGGAGTTCATCAACCAGCGCACGGGCGAAGTGACGTACACGCCTGCGGGCATAGACCCGGGCTTTGCTTACAACGCCGGGCAGGCGCGCCAGCGCGCCCTGGCCAGGCTGGAAGCCGACAAGCTGGGGGCAGCTGTGCCTGCATTGGCCCAGGCAGCCCGGCTGGAGCGGCTGCATGTGGGGCTGCCCCGCCAGGACTTCACAGGCCAGCGCCCGGGCCTGGCCGATTTGCCGCCGGTGCAAATGACGCGGCTGCAAGGCGATGAGTTCGGCAAAGGTCTCGCACATGCTGAATTGATGAAAGCCGCCACGGCGCTGCTGCAAGAGCTGCAAGGCAGTGACGGACTGCCCAATAACGATACGGGTTGGCTGCTGCGGCTTAACCGCAGGTCAGTCAAAAAGATGGGGGACAACATGAGTCAGTCGCGCCCCTCATTGCAAGCCGTAGCGGCCCTGAAGGCGCTGGTGCGCCGCGCCGTGGTGGTGGAGCGGCATGCGGACTTGATGCACCGCAATGAGTATGTGCAGTGGATCTATCGGCTGGCCGCGCCCGCGCTGATCGAGGGCAGGCTCTACCGCCTGAAGCTGACGGTGAAGGATTTGCAGCAAGGCAGCCAGTCGCGCAAGCTGCTGCATGCATTGGAAGCAGTGGAAATAGAAAGCGCCCTGCCGGGAACACTGCTGAACTCCCCGCAGGCAAACGGGGTGGGGACAGCTCAACCGACCACAGGGCGCGTACTCACTATAGCCGAGCTGCTGGCAGGCGCCAGGCGCAACGATGGCTTGCCATTTGACCTGCCCGGCCACTGATCATCATGCTGACGATTGCCATTAACGACGAAGCCTTCAGGGATCTGCTGCAAACCTTGCAGAACAGACTGCAAGACATGACGCCGGCCATGACCGGTATTGGCGCGGAAATGGAAAGCCGCGTCAGCCGCCGCTTTGAAACGCGCACCGATCCGACAGGCAAGCCCTGGGAGAAATGGGCCGATGCAACCGATAAAAGCTACCCCCGCCCGGGCACACCGGCGGCCATCAAGGCCGGCCGCAGCGGCAACGAACGGCTGCTCGACCGTTATGGCGACATGTTGCAAGGCTTGAGCTACCAGGCAGAGGCGGGCAGTGTGAGGGTCGGCTTTGACCAGAGCTATGCCACGTTCCATGAATTTGGTGTCGAATTTGGCAAGCGCCGCATGCCCCGCCGCGGCCTGCTGATGGCCAACCCGCAAGCGGGCACTCTGGCACCCGACGACGAGCGCGCTGTGATTGACGTTTTGGGCGATTTCTTGTTTCAGCAATGATGCCCGCATCCTCTTGCAGAATGTGCAAAGGCTTTGCAAATTCCATCCCACCATCTCCCTGAATTTCCCGCCAAATCCCAGATTTATCTCACCTTTGCCCTATGGGATATCTCATCTGGGTTCAGCCGAATGCGTGAAATGCCTGGCGCAGCTGGACCGCATCGGCATCATCGACCTCAAGCCCGGCAACCGCTACCGCCTCAAGCTCGCCAAGGCCTTCCGCTGGCGGCCGCACGGGCCGGTGATGAACTTTTTCCGCGACAACGTGGCGCTGGACTACTACAGCGGCGGCTTTGACGGCCCCGCCGAAGGGCTGCTGCTGGTGCACGGCAGCGTCAGCCGCAGCCTGGCGCCGGTGTTTCTGGAACGCTTGCAGCGCGTGGCGCAAGACTTCGCCCAGCAGCACCTGGCCGACCAGAAACTGCCCGAGGCCGCGCGCGAGGGCTACACGCTCGTGCTTGCCATGCGGCGCTGGGAATTCGATGCCTTCATGCGGCTGCGCAGGTGAACATGGCGCGCGCCCCTGAATGCCCCGCCCGCCCCGCCAACGCCGCCCGGAGCCGGGGCGGCGAGCTGGCCGCCATCGCCCGCCACGCCGCCGTGGTGCTGGCCGGGCAGCTGGCCGCCGTGGCCTTTGGCCTGGCCGACACGCTCATTGCCGGGCGCTACTCGCAAGACGCGCTGGCCGCGCTGTCTGTCAGCGTGGCCGTTTACGTGACCGTGCAGGTGGGCCTGATGGGCCTGTTGCAGGCCCTGCTGCCCGTGTGGGCCGAGCTGCGCGGCGCGGGCCGCCTGCGGCAGCTGGGCCAGTCGGTGCGCCAGTCGCTTTACCTGCTGGCCGCCGCCAGCGCGCTGGGCATGGCCGTGCTGCTCATGCCCGGCCCCCTGCTGGACGCCGCGCAAGTGCCCGAGGCCTTGCAGGCCGAAGCGCGCCGCTACCTGGCCGTGCAAGCCTGGGCGCTGCCGCCCGCGCTGTTTTTCCGCCTCTACAGCACGCTCAACCAGAGCCTGGGGCAGCCCCGGCTGGTCACGGCCCTGCAAATTGGCGCGGTGCTGCCCAAGGCAGCCCTTTCGGCCTGGTTCACCTTTGGCGGCCTGGGCGTGCCCGCGCAAGGCGCGGCAGGCTGCGCCTGGGCCACGCTGGCCGTTTACGCGGGCCTCATGCTCGCCGCGCTGGCGCTGCTGCGCGGGCGGCCCCTGTATGCGCCCTACGCCATCTGGCAAAAGCCGGAGCGGCCCGACTGGCGGCAGCTTGCCGCCTTTTTGCGCCTGGGCGTGCCCGCCGCGCTGGCGGTCGTGGTGGAAGTGACCTCGTTCACCTTCATGGCCCTGCTCGTCGCCCGCCTGGGCGCGCTGGCCGCCGCCAGCCACCAAATCGCCGCCAGCGTGGCCACCGTGGTCTTCATGGCCCCGCTGGCGCTGGGCATTGCCGCCAGCGCCCGCATCAGCCACTGGCTGGGCGCGGGCCAGCCCGCCCGCGCGCGCCACGCCGCCGCCGTGGGCATGGCCGCAACGGCCGTGCTGGCCGCCTGCACCGCCAGCCTCATCGCCCTGGCCGCCGGCCCCATCGCGCGGCTATATGTGGGCGACGCCGCCATTGCCGCCGCCGCTGCCGCGCTGCTGCCCGCCGTGGCCGCCTACCACCTGGGCGACGCCCTTCAGGCCGCCAGCCTCTTCGCGCTGCGCAGCTACCGCATCACCACCCTGCCCTTCGTCATCTACGCCGTGCTGCTGTGGGGCCTGGGCCTGCCCGTGGGCCATGCCCTGGCCTTCACCGGCCTGGGGCCTTGGCCCGCCTGGCGCTCGCCCCTGGCCTTCTGGTGCGCCATCGCCCTGGCCCAGGGCCTGGCCGGCCTGACCCTGGCGGCCGCGCTGTGGCGCGCGGCACTGAAAAAACGCTGAAAACCAAGCCCCAGGCTTCGCGCATTTCGCTCTTTTTGCGAGAGCAAATTTCAGGCCCTTAAAAACGCCCCTGTCGCACAGTTTGACGGGACCTGACGCTATTGAGAAAGTAGCGAAAAAGAGGGCTTACGGGGCGCGGCCTGCGGCAAAAAACCGGTTTGCGGCCAGACTTTGAACCAGCTCCTATACCCGCACTTTGCGCATCAGGGGTTCAAAGCGATAAATCGCTGGGCGCTGCCCGGCAGGCTCGCGCACGGTTTCCAGCAGCCCTTGTTGCAGCAGCACGCGGCTGAAACGCGCGGCTGTCTGCCCCGGGATGCCCGCGTTGCGGATAAAGCGGCTGTTGCTGAAAACCGGATTGGCAAACAAGTAGTCCAGCGCCGCCACGGCATGTTTGGACGCAAGCACGTCGGCAAAGCGCGGCTTCATCTCTTCATAAAGGTCGCGGATGCCCTGCGCTGCGGCCAGATTCGCCTCGGCCTGCCGCGCCACGGCTTCCAGGAAGAAGGCGCACCAGCCGTCCCAGTCCCCTTGCGCGGACACATTGCGCAGGCGCCGCACGTATTCATCCTTGTGGTCTTCAAGGTAGCGGCTGATGTAAAAGTGCGGCTCGGCAATCGCCCGGCCGCGCCACAGCATCAGCGTGATCAGCATCCGGCCCAGGCGGCCATTGCCGTCTTCAAACGGATGCAGCGCCTCGAATTCGGCATGCGCCAGCGCCGTGCGCAGCAGCACGGGCATGGCCTCGTCATCCATCAGGCGAAACAGCGCTTGCATGCCGCCGGGCAAATGCTCCGGCGCCACCGGCACAAAGCTCACCTGGCCGCTTCCGCGTTCGCCAACGTAGTTCTGCTCGTGTTTGTAGGCTCCGGGCGACTTGCCGGCCCCGCGCCCAAAGGAAAGCAGCTGCCGGTGCATGCTTTTGAGCAGCGATTCGGACAAGGGGCGCCCCTCCTGCATCATGGCTTGCGCCGTATTCATGGCCCGGCGATAGAGGGCTGTTTCCACCGCGTCAGAACGCAGCTCGCGCAAAGCGCGCTCGTCACCGCCAGGGCCGAACTCGGCTTCCAGCAGCAGAACTTCATCCAGCGTGCTGATCGTGCCCTCCATGCGTGAAGACACCACCGCTTCCTGCCCGCGCAGCGGCGTCACGAACAGCTCGCTGTTGTGCAGGCCGCGCAGCATCTGGTCATAGCGCGCCAGCGCCGCCGTGGCGTCCAGCAGCCCCTGCATCAATCGCGCGTAATTTGGCGCACCAGGCGGAAACTGCCCCAAGTGATAGTGAACGGCGGAAGTGAAGTCCAGCGGCATGCCTTATCTCCTGCGGCCTGCATTGCCATTAAAAAACGCAATCACATTAACGACAACGCGATTTGTGCTTGCGCCATAAAGAGCAAACCGCGTTGTGACTCAAAAAATTGATTTC
Source organism: Ottowia cancrivicina (assembly GCF_029813755.1). Taxonomy (NCBI): domain Bacteria; kingdom Pseudomonadati; phylum Pseudomonadota; class Betaproteobacteria; order Burkholderiales; family Comamonadaceae; genus Ottowia; species Ottowia cancrivicina. Next base: position 70,613 of record NZ_JARVII010000009.1, read on the forward strand.
ATGAGCGACAAAGCAGCTTGCCCTTGCTCCATGAAGGACAAACCGTGTTGTCATTCAGATTGGGCGGCAAATGAATGACAAGCAAGCGCATGCTGGCGTGCGGCGGCGCAGCGCATGAAAGCGCCCGGCCCGCCGCGCTTGAATGCGGCGCGGCCAGTCTCATCTTCAACACTTCACCGCAACTCCAGAAAGGAAACAGCCATGACACACCAATTCACCGTCGAGGGCATGACCTGCGGCCACTGCGAAGCCGCCGTCACCCGCGCCATCAAACAGCTGGACGCCGCCGCGCAAGTGAGCATCGACCGCGCGCAAAAGAGTGTGCGCGTGGAATCCGGCCAGCCGCGCGAGGCGCTGGCCGCCGCCATCCGCGAAGAAGGCTACGAAGTGCTGGCCTGAAAACCGGCCCCGGCCCTGCCCGCCGTCCGGCCGCAAACGCTGGAGCAAGCGGAAGAACGGCCGGAAAAGAGCGGATCAGCAGCGCTGTTTCGCTCCTTTATCCATAGCATGAGGTCCTAGTGGAAGCTGCGCAGGCGGGCGTTTTAGCCCCTTGAATTTGCTCCTGTTTTGAGCATAACTTGGCGGGTGGGACTGGCTCCAAAACCCCGCCCGCCATCCACTGGCCGCGCCTGAGCCTTCCGCTGATGGCCATGCGGCGCAGGCAAGCCAGGATTGGCCACGCCCAAGGCCGCGCTTCGCCCCTCACGGCCCAATCATGAACAGGCGCTCAAGGCCGGTTCAGCCATTGCAGGATGAGGTTGCGCTTGGGGTGGCCCTGCAGCCATTCGCGCAGCGCCTGCGTCTTGGCTGCGTCTTCTTCGCCCAGTTGCTGGCGCAGGCGCTCGCGGGCGGTCTGGGCCTGCTGCTCGGCGCGGATGCGGTGCTGCCAGACTTGCGTGAAGATGCGGGGCACGTGGCGGCTCAATTGCAGCGCGCGCAGCAGACGCCACTCGCCGCCGTCCAGCCAGGCTTCGTCGCAGGCGGGGCACAAATCCAGTGCGTTGCTCACGCCGTGGCCAATGCGGTAGCGGCTCATGAGGCGGCTGCATTTGGGGCAGCGCAGGGCGCGCTGGCCGTCGGGCACGGGCTGCACGTCAGCGGCTGGGGCGCCGGCCTCGGCATCCTGCGGCAGCGGGGCGCGCTCCGCCCAGTCACGGTAATGGGCCAGGCCCACGAGCGCGCCCTGGCAGCTCTGGCAGCTTTCGCCAACCAGGCCGTCCTCCAGCCGGGTGGCGCGCAGCAATGTGGTTTGGCAGCGGGGGCAATACATGATTTGTCCGATAAAAAACCGCCACGGCGGCAGGCCGTGGCGGCGTTTCAATGCGCCTTGGAGAGGCTGCGGTTTACGGATTCAGCCAGCGGCTGAGAGCGGCGCTGTAGGCCAGGTCGAAGCGGCCATAGGCATCGCCGCCCTCGCGGTTGGCGCAGCTGGCGTCACCGCCGAAGAGCTGGCCAACGACATAGCGGGTGCTGCCAATGGTGCGGAACAGACCGGAGCCGCTGCTGCCGCCTTCGGTCGTGCCTTGGCTCCACACCACAGCCAAAAAGTTCTGCGGCGTGGCGCTGGTCTGCAAGGCCGTGCCTTGGCTCGTTTGAACCTGGCGGGCATAGGCTTTCACAGTGCCAATGCTGTATTTCTGCAAATCGCCCCGCGGGTTATGCACGCCTGTCACTTCCGTTTCAAGGCCAACCACGCCGCCAAAGTACGAGCCGGCATAGCGCACGCCTGCAGGCGGCTGTTCATTGAGCTGCATGAACGCGGTGTCGGTGTTGGCCGATGCGTAGAGCATGCGCGCGCCGCCGCTCAGCTGCCGCGCGCCGCTGTACATGCTGTTGGCGCTGCCGCAGCTGGCGGCGCGGAAGAACCAGCGCGTTTGCAGCGTGGATGCCACGGCCTGCGTGGACAGGCAGTGGTTGGCCGTGAGGAAGTAGGGCGTGCCGCTGTTTTTGGCGTCGTTCATCAGCGTGCCGGTGCATACGTACTGCTTGCCGTCGCTGGCGAAGCTCATCTGCGCTTCGGCGCGGCTTTCGGTGTTCAACAGCGCGCTGTTGCAGGTGACATTGAGGTTGCAGCTTCCGGCGTCGCCGACGCCCTTGAGCTGGAAGTCATGCACGCGGGCGGGGTCGATCACGTTGTGCATGACCGAGGGGACGGACAGCTGCACGTCTGTGGTGCGGACGGTGGCGGGCAGCTCGATTTCCAGCGTGGTCGCCGCGCCGCCGAAGTCAGGCCCCCAGTAAGTGACGGCCTCGTCGCCCTTCACGCCCGCCTGCCGGTTAAGCGCCAGCAGCTCCAGCACTTTTTTCGCGCTGACTTCCACGACTTCGCCGCCTGCGGCGTCATTCACGTCGCCATAAAAGCGCAGCACGGCCTCTTCAGGCAGCTGCTCCACTTTCAGGCCCAGGCGCACGCCGTAGGCCTGGTCAGACGTGAAGCGGATAGCCGCCACTTGCGCGCCATCGGCCGTGGGCGTCCAGTTCAGCAGGCCGGCGAAATCGCCCGCTGCGGCGGTGGCCTGCGCAGGGCGGGCCAAGCCGATTTGCAGAGGCACGCCGGGGCCGCTGTTTTGGTTCAGCACCTCATCAGACTTGGCTTGCGCCAGCGCGCCAAGGTCCACCTGCGCGATGGGCGCCTGCGCGGGCAGGCGGCTGCGGGCCGCTGCCTTGGCTTCGACCTTGGCTGGCAGGTCATACGGCTCAATGCGGCCTGTGGCGCTGGGGTTGGAAGGGTTAGAAGGGTTGGAAGGATTGTTGGGGTTAGGCGTGGGCACGGGCACCTCGCCGCCGTCGTCATCGCCGCCGCAAGCGGCCAGCATCATCGCCGTCAGGGCGGCGGCGGCCATCAGGCTGGTTTTGGTCTTAAAGGTCATGGTGTGCATCTCCTCACATGAAAAAAGGGCGGAATGCGCCCGTCAAGAAAAGCGGAAAGCGGGCTTGTTCTGATTCGCGCACAAGCGCCGCAGGTGTTTTGAGTCTGAACGAAAAAATGCGAAGCCCGCCTTTTAAGTAGTTACCCTGTGTATCAGAGCGTAAATGGAAGAGGTATTTCATCGAGGCCGACCCGCCGTCCAATATCGAAAAAGGAGCAAATTAAGCAGGTCTGAAATGCCGTTTTCCACAGTCTGCACCAAGATATCTTGCTATTGATAGAAGAGCAAAACCACGCCACGGACTCAGCTGGGCATGTCCATTCATTCACTGCTCGCGCCTTGCGGCTCGCCCCGATTTGGCGGAAGACGCGCAAGAAGGCAGCAATCTGTCCAGCGCAATGCCAGCCGGGCAGGAAGGCCAGCTCCTGCGCCATCCGCCTGAACGAGCGGCCGGGCAGCAAGAAGCTTTGCAGCATTGCCTTCCGCAAGTGAACGCCCACAGACAATCTTTGAAACAGCTCATATGCCTTTCAGGCTGATTCAAAAAGAGGAGCAAATTCAGATACTCTAAAACCTGCTCTGCGCTGTATCCACTAGGACCTCATGCTATGTAATCAGGAGCTAATCAGCGGGCCGCCGCGCGGGCTTGCTCCAGCCAGCCGTCGAAGGTGGCCTGGTGCGCGCGAATCCAGCGCTGCACGTGGCGTTCGATATCGGCGGGTTTGTTTTCGCCGTCTTTCATGCGCAGGTTCTGGGCGTTGATGTCGCCCACGGGCAGTTGCATGACGGCAAAGAGCCGGGCGGCGTCGGGGTGCGCGTCGGTAAATGCCTTGTTGGCCACGATTTGCTGCTGGTTGGCGATGAAGCCGTAGTTTTTGCCGTTAGGCAGCCGGGTGTCTTGCCCGGCCTGCTCGCCGGGCAGCGCGGTAAAGGGCACTTGCAGCCAGGCCACTTCCTGGCCGGGGCGCAGCACGCCGCTGACCCAGTAGGGCGTCCAGGTGTAGTAGAGGATGGGTTTGCCCTGCCGCCAGCGGGTGATGGTGTCGGCCATGAGGGCGGCGTAAGCGCCTTGCACGTGGGTGACGGTGTCGCGCAGCCCGTAGGCGCTGAGCTGGTGCTCGATGACGGCTTCGCAGCCCCAGCCGGGGTTGCAGCCGGTCAAGTCGGCCTTGCCGTCGCCGTCGGCGTCGAACAGGCGGGCGATTTCGGGGTTTTTGAGCTGGTCGATGTGGGTGATGCGGTGCTGCTCGGCGGTTTTGCGGTCGATCAGGTAGCCCTGCACGGCGCCGGTGGAGTAGGCCCCCTGGCGGTAAAGGCGCGCGTCGCCGCCGGCGTTTTTGTAGAAGTCGGCGTGCAGGGGGTTCCAGTGCGCGGCCAGCAAGGTGGCGTCGCCGTTGGCGATGGCCAGGTGGCCCGTGGCGTATTCGATTTCCCGGATGGGCTGCACGTCATAGCCCAGCTGCTCCAGCGCTTTGACCACCAGCAGGGTCTGGAAGGTTTCTTCAGCGATGGAGCTTTGGATGGGATAGACCTTGACGCCTTGGCCCGGCTGGCGGCCTTCGGCCCGGGCGCTGGCGGCAAAGGCGGCAAAAGCCAGCGCCAGGCTGGCGGCAAAAAGGGCGGCAAAGAAGGCGCGGCGTAGCGGTTTCATGCAAGCGTTTCCTTTCACGGTGTGGGTAAGAACCTGTTCCAAGCGGGCAGTCAGCGCTGGAACAGCCGCGCAATCAGCCCCGCCGGGCCGCTTTGCCACCAGTGGCGCACGCCCCGGCGGGGCTGGCCCATGCCCTGGGTGATGCGGTCCAGCGTGATGGCCAGCAGCACGATGCCCAGGCCGCCCACGGCGGCCAGCCCCATGTCCAGCCGGCCGATGCCGCGCAGCACCATTTGCCCCAGGCCGCCCACGGCGATCATGGAGGCGATGACCACCATCGACAGGCTGAGCATGAGCGCCTGGTTGATGCCCGCCATGATGGAAGGCAGCGCCAGCGGCAGCTGCACTTTCAGCAGCATCTGCATGGGCGAGGCGCCGTAGGCGTGGGCGGCCTCGATCAGGTCGGGCCGCACCTGGCGGATGCCCAGGTTGGTCAGCCGCACCAGCGGCGGCAGCGCGAACACGATGGTGACGATGACGCCCGGCACGTTGCCAATGCCAAAGAGCATGACCACGGGCACCAGATAAACGAAAGCGGGCGTGGTCTGCATGGCGTCCAGCAGCGGGCGGATGAGGCGCTGCGCGCGGTCGCTGGCGGCCAGCGCGATGCCCAGCGGCAGCCCGATGACGATGCAAAACAGCAGCGAGGTGAGCACCAGCGCCAGCGTGACCATGGCCTGCTCCCACACGCCCAGCGCCGCCACCACGGCCAGCGAGAGCACGGCCCCGAGGGCCGTGGCGCGCCCCGCGAACTGCCAGGCCAGCAGCCCCAGCAGGGCCGCCATCACGGGCATGGGCGTGCCGGTCAGCAGGCGCTCTGCGCCGCCGAGCGTGCCGTCAATGGGCGCGCGCACGGCCTGAAAGAAGGGGCGGAACTGCTCCACGAACCAGCCCAGCCCCTGGTTGATGGCGGCCTCGATCGCATCGGCATGGCCCGCCAGCGCGTCGGCCGCGCCGTGCGCAGCGGCAGGGCCGGCGCCAGCGGCGGCTTCCACTGCATCGGAGGCATCGTCCAGCCAGTCGGCAGGGGCTGCGGAAGCGGCAGCCTGCCAGGGGTCGTCTCCAGTGGCGTTGGCAAGGGGGACGGCATCCAGTTTCAGAGGGGTATCGCTCATGCGGCGCTCCTTTGCGTGTCGGCGTTGGCGGGAGGGGCTTGCGGCGGCAGCGGCGGCGTGCCCGGGTCCAGAAACTTCAGCAGCGTGCTCTTGCTGATGGCGCCCAGAAAGCGCCCGGCTTCGCCCACCACGGGCACGGCATACGGCGCTTGCGCCACCTGGCCCACCAGATCGGCCACGGGTGCGTCCGCCTCGATCAGCGGCACATCCGCCAGCATGGCGTGCTGCAAGCCCAGCGGGCCGGTGTGGCCGTGCAGCGCGGCGCGCAGCGCGTCTTGCGACACCACGCCCTCGAACTGCTGGCGCGAATTGACGATGTAGGCATGGCTGCGGTCTGACTCCTGCAACAGCGCCAGCACGGGCCGGCAGCCGCGATCGGTGTGATGCGAGACGTAAACCACCGCCGGCTTGCGGGCGATGTCCGCCGCCTTGAACACCGCCGAGGCGTCCACGCCGCGCACGAAATCGCGCACAAAGGCATTGGCCGGCGCGCGCAGGATTTCGTCCGGCGTGCCGATTTGCACCACCTGCCCGTCGCGCATGATGGCGATGCGGTCGCCAATGCGCATGGCCTCCTGCAAATCGTGCGAAATGAAAACGATGGTGCGCCGCTGCAGCTGCTGCAAGCGCAGCAGCTCGCCCTGCATTTCGGCGCGGATGATGGGGTCCAGCGCCGAAAACGCCTCGTCCATCAGCAAGATGGCCGGGTCAGACGCCAGCGCCCGCGCCAGCCCCACGCGCTGCTGCATGCCGCCCGAAAGCTCGTCCGGGTATTGGGTGCCCCAGCCGCCCAGGCCCACCTGCTCCAGCGCCTGCGCGGCCTGCCGCTGGCGCTCATCACGCGGCACACCCGCCAGCTCCAGGCCAAACGCCGTGTTGTCCAGCACCGTCATGTGCGGCATCAGCGCAAACGACTGGAACACCATGCTGATGTCCTTGCGCCGCAGCGCGCGCAAGGCGGCGGCAGGCAGCGCGTTGATGTCCTGCCCCTCAATCACCACGCGCCCGGCCGTCGGTTCAATCAGCCCGTTGAGCATGCGCACCAGCGTGGACTTGCCCGAACCCGACAGCCCCATGATGACGAACAGCTCGCCCGCCTCGATGGTGAAATCGGCGTCAAACACGCCAATGGACTGCCCCGTTTTTTCCAGAATCTGCTGCTTGCCCGCGCCTTCGCGCGCCAGCGCAAGCGCCTGCTGGGGATGGTTGCCGAACACCTTGAAAACATGCTCGACGCGGATTTGCTTGGCCATGAGGCGCACTCCTTGTCGTCGGCGGCACGGCCAGCCAGGGGATGCCGAAAGGCGCAAGGCCAAAGGCCCATTGCCCATTCCCTGGTTCGACAAGCCCTCAATGAACCGCGCCCGGCGCGAAAAAGCGGCCCGCGCCCGGCAGGCGCGGCGCCCTTTCGCTGAAGGGAAATCAGGGGCGCGCGGCCCCTGGCGAAGGGTGATGACCCTGTTGCGGGGCCATGCAAAGAGGTGAAGACGCGCAGCGCCTTCGGTCAGGGAAAAATGACCGGGGCATTATACACGGAATATCGACCAGAATATTCATTCATCATTAAGGAAAACCCTGCCCCGCCTTCGGAAAATCCGCTCGCGCCCTTTCTGCGGCAAATGAAATTGCCCTGCCTCTGTAATCCGCACGAAAACGGCATGGCGCATGCACCGCGCGGCCCAACCGCTTTCCAACAGACTTTTATCAGCCTTTTACCGGCCCTTCCTGGTCATTCACCCGCCATTTAGTTCATTCAATGATTCTGGGCAATAAAAACGGTTTTCCAATTTTCTTCTCAACATAAATAGGAATTATCCAGATCAGGCGCCACACGTCATGGCGGACGAATCGCCTTTCTGACCATAGAAAATCACCCGATATATTTCAATCTCGCCATCGCCCCTTCAATTTGGCTGCGCCTGAAATCAAGACATGCTGCCGGAAGATTTCAAACCTCATGGCCGGCTCCATCCTGACTGGAACCGGCCAGGAAAATACGCCGCTGCAAGAGCGGCGCTTCCACAATAATCGCCGCCCATGATCAAACTCTTTGTTGGCCTGGGCAACCCCGGGCCTGAATATGCCGACACGCGCCACAACGCGGGTTTCTGGTGGATTGACCAGATCGCCCGCCAGCTGGGGGCAACGCTGGCGCCCGAGCGCGCCTTTCACGGCCACGCGGCGCGCGCCAGCGTGCAAGGGCAATCCGTCTGGCTGCTCAAGCCGCAGACGTTCATGAACCTCTCCGGCAAGGCCGTGGCGGCGCTGGCGCGTTTTTACAAAATCGCGCCGCAGGAAATTCTGGTGGCGCACGACGAGCTGGATCTGCCTGCGGGCGAGGCCAAGCTCAAGCAAGGCGGCGGCCACGCCGGGCACAATGGCCTGCGCGACATTCATGCGCAACTGGGCAGCGGCGATTACTGGCGGCTGCGCCTGGGCATTGGCCATCCCGGCCACAAGGCGGAAGTGGCGGCCTGGGTGCTGCGCAAGCCGCCGCTGGATGAACGCATCGGCATCGAACAAGCCATGGACCGCGCCGCCCAAGCCTTCCCTTTGCTGGCGGCGGGCGAAGTGGCGCAGGCCACGCAGATCATTCACACCAGCAAGCCGCCCCGCCCCAAACCGCCGCGCAAGCCGCAGCAGGCGGCGCCTGCTCCTGACGTTTCTGAATGAGGCGCGGCTGGCTATAATGCGCGGCTTTGCTGGCAAAAGCCCCGCGGCCACATACTAGTTTCTGAAAGCGGGGCGACTTTTGCGGCGCATGGCGCGGGAGCTGATCTGGCCCGCGCCCGCTGGCCGCACATTCATGGAAAACCTTCATTTAAATGACCACCATCCGTGTGAAAGAAAACGAGCCGTTTGACGTGGCCCTGCGCCGCTTCAAGCGCACCATCGAAAAGCTGGGTCTGCTGACCGAACTGCGCGCCCGCGAGTTCTATGAAAAGCCCACCGCCGAGCGCAAGCGCAAGAAGGCCGCTGCCGTCAAGCGCCACTACAAGCGCGTGCGCAGCATGCAGCTGCCCAAAAAGCTGTACTGAACGCACGGCTCACACGCACGTTTTCAAAAGGCTCGCCGGGGACGCTCAGCGAGCCTTTTTTCATTGGCCCCGCGCCACAAGCCGAAAGTAAAAAATGACCCTCAAGGAACGCATCACTGAAGACATGAAAGCCGCCATGCGCGCCAAGGACAGCGCGCGCCTGGGCGCCATACGCCTGCTGCAAGCGGCCATCAAGCAAAAGGAAGTGGATGAGCGCGTGACGCTGGATGACGCGGCCGTCGCCGCCATCGTGGACAAGCTCGCCAAGCAGCGCAAGGACAGCATCGCCGCCTTCACCCAGGCGGGCCGCCAGGACCTGGCCGACAAGGAAACCGCCGAACTGGCCGTGCTGCAAGCCTATCTGCCCGCGCGTCTGTCCGCCGAAGAAGTGGCCGCCGCCGTCAAGGCGCTGGTGGCTGAAGTGGGCGCCAGCGGCCCCGCCGACATGGGCAAAGTGATGGGCGCAGCCAAAGCGCGCCTGGCAGGCAAGGCCGACATGGCCGCCGTCTCCGCCGCCGTCAAGGCCGCGCTAGCCGGATAAGGCGCGCCTATCCGGCTTTCTGCTCCTGTTTCGCTTTTGATTCAGGAGCAAATCCAGCGCCTGAAAAACGGCTTTGGCGCAGTTTCCACGGGGACATTGCGCTATTGTTCAAGGAGCAAATAGCCTCCTTTCCCGGCAAGCGCGCCGCCAACGCGGGCAAGGCGCGCCACGCCAGCACGAATGAGCGGCCATTCCTACAATCCGCGCCTTTTTTCCTGAAAGTTCTCCATGAATTCACTCGTGGCCTCGGCTCTGCCGGGGCGCGTGCGCTTGCGCGGGCCGGTGCTGCGGCAAGCGCGGGCGCTGGCCCAGGCGCGCAGCGCCTTGCAGGCGCAGCCGGGCGTGATCCGCGTGCAAACCAATGCCCGCGTGGGCAGCCTGCTGCTGCATTACGACGCGGCCACGCTGCCGCAGCCGCAGGCCGAAGCCTTGCTGGCCGCCGCCGTGCAAGCCGCCTTGCAGCCCGCCGCCAACGATGACGCAGGCGCTGCGGCTTGCCCGTCCAGCCCTGCACCGCGCCAGCCCCGGCAAAACCGCCGCGCAGCCGCCAGCGCCGCGCGGGCGGCCCATCTGAGCGTGCCCGCCGCGCCGCCAGCGCCGCACCCGCATCACGCACCTGCGCGCAATGTCATCAACCGCTGGGCCAAGCGCGGCATGCTGCTCACGCTGGGCGCTTCGCTGGCGCTGGCCGCCACGGGGGCCAAGCGCGGACACGCGGCGCTGGGCGGCGTGTTCGTGCTGCTGCTGGGCGTGCATTTGGCCGTGCACCGCCACCGCCTGCTCAAGTAAAAAACCGTTCAGAGGCTGGCCGTGTCCGTCCAAGTCCGCCCTTTTGCGCCCACGGACGGGCCGTGAACAGGCTCCAAGCCCCCACGGGCATAATCTTTCGCGCTGCGGGCCTGCCCGGTCCGAACGCCTTCACAAACCAAGGAAAACGCCATGAGCGCCAATGACAATGCCTTTGAAATCCATGTGCATGGCGACGTGAAACTGCGCCCCGGCACCCGCCTGGAGGCCATTGAAGAGGCGCTCAAGCCCCTGTGGCAGTACGCGGGCGCGCGCTCGCTGGCTGGCGGCGCGGCCAGCCTGTACGAGGAAGAGCCAGGCATTCGCTACGACACCATCACGCGCACCTTGCAGATGTGCTGGACGGTGGAAGGCGGCGAAGACTTCCGCCAGCAGCTCGATGACCTGTGCATGAACCTCAATGACCTGGCCGAGTACGGCGCGCCCATCGAAGTCTCGTTCTACGACGTGGATTTCGACGAAGACGACGAAGACGAAGGCCGCGAGGCGCGCGATGACTTCGTGCTGCTGTTCATCGGCCCCACGCCGCAGGCCATCATGCAGGTGCAGCGCGACTTGCTCGTGGAAGACGTGGTGCGCCTGATGGAGCGCCATTTCGACAGCGCCGAGCTGGGCGGCGTGGTGCATGCCATTGACCAGCTCTTTGCCAACCGTTTCAACGACCTGACCAGCTCGCTGGACATGAGCCGCCCCCGTGGCGGCTCCGGCAGCCCAGGCGGTTCAGGCAACGCGGGCGGCCACGGCGGCGGGCGCAGGCCGCGCCATCTGCACTGACGCGTTCTTGGCCCACCGCACAAGCGCCGCTTCTCGCGGCGCTTTTTTTCGGCCACGCGCCTGTCAATGCCCATGCGGGAAGGATTTTCAGCTCCTCTATCCATAGCATGATGTCCTAGTGAAAAGGGCGCGAGAGCCATTTTTTGCCCCCTTAGATTTGCTCTTTTTTTGGTTTCCGGCCCGCCAGCTGGCCAATGACCAGAGCCTCTGCGCCCGGCAGCCCGCTTCAGCCCAGGCCAGCCAGCGCTTGCACGGCCTGCACGCGCGCCGCCCGCAGCGCCTGGCCAATCTGCGCGCCCTTGGCTCCGCTGGCGGCGGCCTGGCGGGCGATGGCGGCGGCGTCCACGCTCTGCGCGGCGGCCAGCGCGACCAGCAGGCGCTGGCGGGGCGGCCAGGGCGCGGCGGAGGGGGCTGGCCCGCCGGGCTTGCAGCCCGCCTCTTTTCCGCCCTGCTCCGCGCGGGCTACGCATTCGCAGGCCAGCAGGGCCTGTTCAAAGCGGGCGGGGCGGCGCAGCGCATCGCCCGCTTGCAGCAGATCAACCAAGGCGGCGGCAGGCAGCGCGGCGCTGGCTTCTATGGCTGGGCGCTGGCGGGTCAGCAGGTCGGCCAGCGCCTGGCAATCGGCGGGCGGGCGCAGGCGTTCGTGCAAGCCGGCAAGCGCGGCGGGGGCGATGTCCGCCGTCAGGCAGGCGTAGCGCGCGGGCAAGGGGGCGTTCAGCCGCGCGGCTTCGTCCAGCGCGCGCTCCAGGCGCGGGCCGTGGGTGATGTATGACGCGGCCAGTTCGGGCAGGGCGGCGGCCAGCGCGCCGCAGCTGTGCAGCACATGCAGCATGCGCGAGGGGCGCGGCTGCATCAGGCCGCGCGCCAGCTCTTGCCACACGCGCTCGGGCACCAGATGGGCGGCTTCTCCTGCTTGCACCATGCTGCGCAGCAGGGCCTGCGTTTCAGGAGCAATGGAAAAGGCGTGAAAGCGCGCGGCAAAGCGCGCCAGGCGCAGGATGCGCACGGGGTCTTCACGGAAGGCATCGGTCACATGCCGCAGCACGCCCGCGCGCAAATCGTGCAGGCCGCCAAAGGGGTCGATGAGCGCGGCCTCATCGCCTGTCCAGTTCGCGGGGGCGGCGATGGCGTTGATGGTCAGGTCGCGCCGCGCCAGGTCTTCTTCCAGCGTGACGGCGGGGCTGGCCTGCACGGCAAAGCCCCGGTAGCCGGGGGCGCTTTTGCGCTCGGTGCGCGCCAGGGCGTATTCCTCGCGCGTTTGCGGGTGCAGGAAAACGGGAAAGTCCTTGCCCACGGGCACAAAGCCGCGCGCGGCCATGTCTTCGGGCGTGGCGCCCACCACCACCCAGTCGCGGTCGTGCACGGGCAGGCCCAGCAGACGGTCGCGCACGGCGCCGCCAACCATGTAGGTTCGCAAGGGGGGCAAGGGCGTGGCGGAAGCAGTCATGAGGCAGGTTTCCGGACGGCCCGGACGCGCCAGAAAGCATCAAAAACAGAAGCAAATTTTATAGATCGAAAAATAAGCCCTGCGCAGTATTCACTAGGACTTTATGCTATTGATAAAGGAGCAAAAAAACCTGCCCGCCCCTTGCCCTGCTCTTTCAGCCCCCTCGCCGCTGCGCTTTACGCCGCCCGCTCGAACACGGCCACGCTTTCCACGTGGGCGGTGTGGGGGAACATGTTCACCACGCCAGCGGCGCGGCAACGGTAGCCCGCCTGGTGCACGAGCAGGCCCGCGTCGCGGGCGAGAGTGGCGGGGTTGCAGCTGACGTAAACGATGCGGCGCGGCGGCTGCCAGCTGGCAAAAGCCGCCAGGGTTTGGGCTGAAACGGGCGGCGGCGCTTCGCCGCTTTCGCCTGCTGTTTCGGATGCGTTTTCCGCTGCTGTTGCCGCTGCGCCCAGCCGCGCCTGGTGAATGGCGGCCAGCGATTTGGCCAGGGCAAAAGCGCCTTCGCGCGGCGGGTCGATCAGCCAGCGCTCGGCCTGGCCGTCGGCCATGAGTTGTCCGGGCGTCATCTCGAACAGGTTGCGGGCGGCAAAGCTCACTTTTGCCAGGCCGGAGCGCTGGTTGGCTTGCAGGTTCTGGCGGGCGCGGGCCACCAGGGCGGGGCTGCCTTCAATGCCCAGCACTTCGCCCGCGCGCGTGGCCAGCGGCAGGGTGAAGTTGCCCAGGCCGCAGAACCAGTCGATCACGCGCTCGCCGCGCTGCGCGTCCAGCAGGCGCAGCGCGCAGCTGACGAGCACGCGGTTGATGTGCGGATTGACTTGCGTGAAGTCGGTGGGGCGAAAGGGCATGGTGATGCCGAATTCGGGCAGGCTGTAGGCCAGCGGCGGGGCGCTTTCGCCGCCTTCGCCGTCTTCATCGAGCCGGTGCGCGCTGTCCGGCCCCTTGGGCTGGAGCCACCACTGGATGGGATGCTGGCGGCCCTGCTCGCGGGCGAAGGCGCGCAGGCGCGCCAGGTCGGCCTCGCTCAAAGGCTCCAGATGGCGCAGCACCAGGGCCGTGACGCCATCGCCGCAGGCCACTTCGATTTGCGGGCAGGTGTCGCGCGCGTGCATGCCGGCGATGAGCTGGCGCAGCGGCAGCAGCCAGCCGCTCACGTGCGGCGGCAAGATGGCGCAAGAGCGCATGTCGGCGATGTAGCGGCTTTTGCGCTCGTGAAAGCCGATGAGCACTTCGCCTTTTTTCACCACGTGCCGCACCGACAGGCGCGCGCGCCAGCGGTAGCCCCAGGCGGGGCCGTGGATGGGCGCCAACACGTTGGCCGGGCGCACTTTGCCCAGCCGCCAGAGGTTGTCTTCCAGCACGCGCTGCTTGACGGCCACTTGCGCGGCGGCGTCCAGATGCTGCATCTTGCAGCCGCCGCACGCGCCCGCGTGCAGGCCAAAGTGCGGGCAGCCGGGGCGCACGCGCTGGCTGCTTTCGCGGTGCACGGCCAGCAAGCTGGCGGCTTCCCAGTTGTTTTTCTTGCGGTGCACGTTGGCGAAGACGATTTCGCCGGGCAGCGCGCCTTCGACGAAGACGACTTTGCCGTCGGGGCGGCGGGCGATGCCCTGCGCGTCCATGTCAAGGGCCTCAATCTCAAGCCAGCCTTCAGGGAGAGGTTCGGTAGTCAAAGAGGGCTACGACAAAGATGTTGAATTGAAAAAAATGACTGCGGATGGACGCGGTGGTCTGGCTGATGCTTGACTGGTGGCCGGGCGATCCGTGGGCAGTAAAAAAAGTATCTTGACACAAAGTGTTCACCGCAGGTGTGGGCACGGACAAGCCGATCATCAGCAATGGTCGCCATCGTGCCAGCCCAACGGAACGCCACGGCACAGGCAGCCGGCTGCACAGCAAAAAACACATGACTTCATCTGCTTGGAACGCACCAATCAAGGCGTTTTTCCGCGAAGGCGATTCCTTTGAGGGCGCGTGCCTGGGCAGCGTGCACTTCCATTTCTGCAGGACCAACGAATGCTTCAGCGCAGCGCGGCTGCTTGCATTCATCTGAAACGATGCAATGAAAACCGCAGGCGGAGTGCTATTTGACTAATTGCCGGGCACATTTGGAATAAGGTGAGCGGCATATCAAAAGCAGCCTGTAAACCTTGGAGATGGAAATCAGGCTGCTTTGCCCGCGCTGCGGGCTGGTTTCAGTTTTCAGGCAGCCTTTTACCTGCTTCAAGCCACTCCAAAATCAAACGCTTCGGCTTAAATCTTCCAAGAATGCCTTCCGCTGTTCGGCGGTGGATTTGTCCATATTGCCGAAGTTGAGCCATTGGCGTTTGGCAATACCGATGCCTTTCAGGGTGTGGCCCAGCATCGCTTTGCCAATACCGTTGCCGCAAAACCATTTCAGATACCATGTGGGGGCGGTGGATGTGCTGATGACCAGCGCTTCCTTGATGTGGGTCAGATTGCCTTTCAAGCCTGTGGCGGTGGGAACGTAAGCCAATGTTTTGAGAAAAACTTTGTCTTCAAATCCTTTGACGATGGCCGGCATATCCGCCCACCAGACAGGAAAGATGAAAATCAGGCGGCTGGTTGTTTTCAAGATTTCCTGATAACGCAAAACGAGCGGATCCAAGGCTTTCCCCTGGTTAAACAAGGCAAGTTCCTCTTTAGTGTAGGCGGGGTTGAAACCGTCCGCATACAAATCAATCAGCTGATATTTTTTTCCTTTTCCATCCAGTAGCTGCCGCACACGCTGCAAAATGCCGTGATTGAAACTTTCATCGTATGGGTGGGCATAAATAATCGTGGTAAATGACACTTTATACTCCTGGCATGGAAAAGGTTGTGCAGATTGAAAGCGGGTTGGCATTACTTTGACGGAAGCAGTTAAACAGACTGCCTGCTATCCGTTTCATGGGGTCAGGAATGAAGGGCGCCAGAGCGCTCCTGGCGGCCCGCCAAGCCGGGTTCAGCGCCTGCCTGATGAGGAGCGTGCGGAAGAACGGGCGGTCCGGGGCTTGGCGGCTCTGGCCGCTTTGGCCGCTTTTGCGGCCCTGGGCTTGCGGTCTGTCTTGGCGGCTGCGGGGCGGGCGGTTTTGCGGCCGGCGGGCACGTCAGCGGACGCGGGCGGCCCGTCTGCGCTGGCCGCAGGCAGGCAAAAGTCGATGCGGCGGCCGTCCAGATCGACGCGGGCGACTTGCACGCGCAGCGGCTGGCCCAGGGTGTAGCGCGTGCCGCTGCGCTCGCCGCGCAGCTCTTGCCGGGCTTCGTCAAAGCGGTAGTAGTCGCCAGCCAGTTCCGAGACGTGAATCAGCCCTTCCACGTAAAGGTCTTTCAGGGTGACGAAAAGGCCAAAGCTGGTGACGGCGCTGACCGTGCCTTCAAACACTTCGCCCAGGTGCTGCTGCATGTATTGGCATTTGAGCCAGGCCTGCACGTCGCGGCTGGCTTCGTCGGCGCGGCGCTCGCACGCGCTGCAATGCAGTCCGGCCGCTTCCCAGGCCTGATGGGCCTTGGCGGTTTTGCGCGGGAGGTTTTCCGCCGCGCTGGCCGGGCGGGCGTTTTTTTGCAGGCGCTGGCGGAGTTTTTCATGCGCTTCGCCAAACGCGGGCAGCTTGGGCAGGGCGTATTTACGGCCCGCGAGCATGGCTTTGATGACGCGGTGCACCAGCAAATCAGGGTAGCGGCGGATGGGGCTGGTGAAGTGCGCGTAGGCGGGGTAGGCCAGGCCGAAGTGGCCGCTGTTGGCGGGGGTGTAGAGGGCCTGGCTCATGGAGCGCAGGAGCACGGCGTGGATTTGGGCGGCGTCAGGCCGGGCGGCAACTTGTTCGGCGATGCGCTGGATGTCGGCAGGCTGCGGCTCATCAGGCACGGCGGCGCGCACGCCCAGGGCGGCCAGGTAGCTGCGCAAGGTGGCGAGCTTGTCGGGCGGGGGCGCGTCATGCACGCGGAAAAGGCCCTCGCGCTTGCCTTCGAGCATGAAGTCGGCGGCGCAGACGTTGGCGGCGAGCATGGCTTCTTCAATCAGGCGGTGCGCGTCGTTGCGCTCGCGCGGCAGGATTTGCGTGATGCGGCCCGCTTCGTCGCAGACGATTTGGGTTTCAACGCTGTCCAGCTCCACCGCGCCGCGCGCGTGGCGGGCGGCCAGCAGTGCGCGGTAAGCGCTGGCGAGGTTTTGCAGCTGGGGCAGCAGGGCTTGCTGCCCGGGCGCGGCGCCGCCGGTCTCGCCTGCAAGCCAGGCGGCGGCCTGCGTGTAGGTCAGGCGCGCGTGGCTGTGGATGACGGCGGGGTAGAACTGGTAGGCGGTGATGGCGCCTTGCCGGTCAATCAGCATGTCGCACACGAGCGCGAGGCGGTCCACCTGCGGGTTGAGCGAGCACAGGCCGTTGCTGAGTTTTTCCGGCAGCATGGGGATGACGCGGCGCGGGAAATAAACGCTGGTGGCGCGCTCGAAGGCGTCCGCGTCGAGCGCGTCGCCGTTGGTCACGTAGTGGCTCACGTCGGCAATGGCCACGAGCAGCCGCCAGCCATTGGGCCGCTTGCCACGGCCTGACGCCACGGCGGGCTGGCAATAGACGGCGTCGTCAAAGTCGCGGGCGTCTTCGCCGTCGATGGTGACAAAGGGCACATCGGTCAAATCAATGCGGCCTTTGCGCTCGGCGGGCTGCACGGCGTCTGGCAGCGCCTGGGCCTGCGCCAGCGCGGCGGGGGAGAACTCGTGCGGCACGCCGAATTTGCGCACGGCAATTTCGATTTCCATGCCCGCGTCGTCCGCGTCGCCCAGCACTTCGGTCACGCGGCCCGTGGGCTGGGCATGCAGCGCCGGCTCGCCCGTGAAGGCGATGACGGCGATTTGCCCTTCGCGCGCGCGGCCCATGCCGCGTTTTTCAAGCAGCACGTCTTGCCCGTAGCGGCGGTCTTCCGGCCGGGCCAGCCACACGCCGCTTTCGCGCACGAGGCGGGCGATGAGCGGGCGCGGCGGGCGGCTGATGATGGACAGCACCCGCCCTTCGGCGCGGCCCTTGCGGTCAAACTGCGTCACGGCGGCGCGCACGCGGTCGCCGTGCAGCACGGCGCGCATTTGCGCGGGCGGCAGGTACAGGTCAGGGCCGCCATCGTCGCGCAGCACGAAGCCGTGGCCGTCGCGGTGGCCCTGCACAGAGCCTTCCAGTTCATTTTTCATGCGTGTTTTGTCTGTTTTCATTTTTATGCTGTAGAATTCGCGCTTTCCCTGAAACGCCCAGGTGGCGGAATTGGTAGACGCACTAGTTTCAGGTACTAGCGGGTAACTCCGTGGAGGTTCGAGTCCTCTCCTGGGCACCACACATGAAGCCTTGCGGCAAAAACCGCAAGGCTTTTTTTTGCCCATTGCATTGCCCATCGCAAGGCTTTTTTGTCTGCCGCCAGGCGCATGGCCATGCTGGAGGCCGTGGATCGAGCGCCGGATTGCCGCCGCTGGCCGTTTGCAGCGGCCCGCTTTCTTGCTTGGCAACGGCTGCATGGATGGGGGGCATTTTCGCTCCTGTATCAATAGCATGATGTCCTAGTAGAAAGGGCGCAGGCGCCGTTTTTGGCAGGCTCAAATTTGCTCCTTTTTCTGATCTTGTGCGCCTGCCGTCCGGCC
This sequence comes from Ottowia cancrivicina, assembly GCF_029813755.1. Classification (NCBI taxonomy): domain Bacteria; kingdom Pseudomonadati; phylum Pseudomonadota; class Betaproteobacteria; order Burkholderiales; family Comamonadaceae; genus Ottowia; species Ottowia cancrivicina. The sequence goes on from NZ_JARVII010000009.1 coordinate 88,473, forward strand.
CGGCTGGACGGCGCAGGCGGGCGGCGGTTTCGCGCTCAATCAACGATGTAGCCATTCATCAGCCAGTGGCGCAGCGCCTGGCGGCGCTCCATGTGCTGCTGGATCATGCAGGCGTGGTGGCGGTTGTTGCCCGGGGCCCCGGCCTCGCCGCGCAGCGGGGCCAGCCGGTTGCAGTGCTGGCGGGCGGCGCGCCGCCACTGGTTCTGGTCGCTGCGCAGGGCCGGGCGTTCATGGGCAGCCAGCGCGGTGAGCACGTCGCCATACAGCGTTTCGGTGACGGCGCGGGCCGCCTCGAAGTCTTGCAGGGTGCAGGTTTCGGGCGTGCAAGCGCCCTGGGGCGATGCCGCTGGCTGCGCCAGGGCGCTGGCAGCCGTCAGCGCCAGCATGGCCAGCAGGCTGGCCTTGCGGAGGGCTTGGCGGGCGGGCATGGTTCTTTTTCCTTTCGGGGCGGCTTGCGGCGCGTTCACGGCGCTTCGTCCTTCATTTGATCTTCCAGCGCGCGCCCGAATTCGCCGCTTTGCCAGCGGGCGACAAGGGCGCGGGCGGCTTCGGCCTGCTCGGCGGGCACTTGCACGCGCACGCCGCCCAGCGCGGGCGAAACCAGCAGGTCGGCCGTGGCGTGGTGCTCGCCCAGCAGCGTGGCCGCCATGCCTTCGCTGCGCAGCAGGTTGCACACGATGCGCGCATCCCACGGATTGAGTTCGCTATGGATGGTCGCCAGCTTCATGGTTTCTGCCCTTTCGTGTTGCGGTTCAGATCGGCACGCCCACCAGGTCATGCCCTTCGGCGGCGACGATGCGCGCCTTGGTGAACGCGCCCGCCTTGAGCGTCTTGCTGATTTTTTCGGGCGGCAGCAGGCGCACCACGCCGTCGATTTCGGGCGCGTCGGCGTAGCTGCGGCCCACGCCGCCGCGTCGGCCCTGCGCGGGAGCCGAGTCCACCAGCACCTGCATGACGCTGCCCACGCGGCGGCGCAGGCGGGCGGCGGAGACTTCTTCGGCCACGGCCATGAAGCGGGCGCGGCGCTCCTCGCGCTCTTCGGCGGCCAGCTGGCCCGGCAGTTCATTGGCCGCCGCGCCCTGCACGGGGCTGTAGGCGAAGCAGCCGGCGCGGTCAATCTGCGCCTCGCGCACAAAGTCGAGCAAATGCCGGAATTCGGCCTCCGTCTCGCCCGGAAAGCCGGCGATGAAGGTGGAGCGGATGACCAGCTCCGGGCATTGCTCGCGCCAGCGGGCGATGCGCTCGAGGTTTTTTTCGCCGCTGGCCGGGCGCTTCATGCGGCGCAACACGTCGGGGTGGCTGTGCTGGAAAGGCACGTCCAGATACGGCAGCACGCGGCCCTGCGCCATCAGCGGCAGCACGTCGTCCACATGCGGGTAGGGGTAGACGTAATGCAGCCGCACCCAGGCGCCGTGCGGTTCGGCCAGCGCGGCCAGCGCCTGCACCAGCTCCAGCAGGCGGGTCTTGATGGGGCGGCCCTCCCAGAAGCCTGTGCGGTACTTCACGTCCAGCCCGTAGGCGGAGGTGTCCTGGCTGACCACCAGCAGCTCTTTCACGCCGCCTTCAAACAGCGCCTTGGCTTCCTTGAGCACGTTGCCAATCGGGCGGCTGACCAGATCGCCCCGCATGGAAGGAATGATGCAGAACGTGCAGCGGTGGTTGCAGCCCTCGCTGATCTTGATGTAGGCGTAGTGGCGCGGAGTGAGCTTCACGCCCGCCTCGCCCACCACGCCCGGCACCAAGTCGGTGAACGGATCGTGCGGCTTGGGGCAGTGCTGGTGCACGGCGTCCATCACTTCCTGCGTGGCCTGCGGGCCGGTCACGGCCAGCACGCTGGGGTGCAGGCTCTTGACCAGGTTGTCTTCCTCGCCCGGCCGGGCATTGACCGTTTTGCGCGCGCCCAGGCAGCCGGTGACGATGACCTTGCCATTGACGTTCAGCGCCTCGCCAATCGTGTCCAGGCTCTCCTTCACCGCTTCGTCGATGAAGCCGCAGGTATTGACGATGACCAGATCAGCCCCCTCGAACGACTTGCCCGTCACGTAGCCTTCGGCGGAGAGCTGGGTGATGATGAGTTCCGAGTCCGTCAGGTTCTTCGGGCAGCCCAGGGAGACAAAGCCCACGCGCGGGGCGGGGCCTGGAGCAGATTCAGTCGGGGAGGTCGTCGTGGTCATTCTTGTCGGGTGTCATCGTGGAAGAAGCGGGCCGCAGGCCGAAAGCGCCCAGCACCTGCCCGGCCTGCGCGTGCATCTGCTGCTGCATGTGCGCCAGCAGCGCCTGCGACTGCTCGAAATAGCCGCCCATCACGCCCGGCTGCATGAACGCACGCCAGTGCTCGGGCGAGAGCGATTGCGCCTGCTCGGCCAGCCGCGCCTGCACATCCATCATGGCGTCAATGCTGCGCTCCAGATACGCGCCCATCAGCCCCTGCATGGCGTGGCCGTAAAAGCGGATCAGATTGGCCAGCAGCTGCTCGCTGAACATGGGCGCGCCGCCCGCCTCCTCCTCCAGCATGATCTGAAGCAGGATGCTGCGCGTGAGGTCTTCGCCCGTGCGCGCGTCACGCACCACGAACGGCGCGCGCTGCATTACCAGCGCCCGCACGTCCGCCAGCGTCACGTAGGCAGACGCCTGCGTGTCATACAGCCTGCGGTTGGGATATTTCTTGATGACGCGCTCGCTGCCCTGGGCGTGGCCAGCAGCGCCAGCAGAAGAAGAAGCATGGGAAGGCATGGGCGCGGCGGATTCTAGGCGGCTGCCCGCTTGCTGCAAAAACCATAGCTGCCCGCGCCTATTCCACCAGGACTTGCGGGCGATTTGGCTTGCAATGCCTCGTCTGCAACGCCTGCCTGCCAGGTTCCGTCCGCACGCTTTTGCCGCCGGGCGGCGGAAAACCCTTGGCAGGGTAATTCCCGAGAGGGAAATCCCCATGCGCCACGGCGGCGCTGCGCCCCAACAATCCGCGCCTGTTTTTGCACGGGGAGCCAGCTTGCGGGGCCTTGCTGCCGCAGCTGGCGCTGCCGTGTGCTTTTTTGGCCCCAGCAACAGGAGCAATCCGCCATGAGCCTGCCTTCCGCAGATTCCAACGCGTGCGCAGCGTCCGTCCAGCCATCGGCGTCTGCGTCCAGCGAGCCGACCGAGTTCATTCGCTCGCGGCGCTCGTCCATCATCGCCGCCATTTTTCTGATGGCCACTTCGGCCATCGGCCCCGGCTTCATCACGCAAACAGCCACATTCACCACCAAGCTGGGGGCGGCGTTCGCCTTCGGCATTCTGGCTTCGGTGCTGATTGACTTCGTGGTGCAAATCAACATCTGGCGCATGGTGGCGCTGGCGCGGCGCGATGCTTCTTCGCTGGCCAACGCGGCGCTGCCGGGCAGCGGGCATGTGCTGGCGCTGCTGGTGATGTTTGGCGGGCTGGTCTTCAACGTGGGCAACATCGCGGGCGCGGGCCTGGGGCTGGACGCGCTGATGGGCCTGCCGCCAGCCTGGGGCGGGGCGCTGAGCGCGGCCATCGCGCTGGGCATCTTTGCCTCCAGGCGCGCGGGCATGGCGGTGGACAAGCTCATCATCTTCCTGGGCATTCTGATGATTGCGCTGACGGTGTATGTGGCCATCGTCTCCGGCCCGCCCGTGGGCGAGGCGCTGCGCCAGACCGTGATGCCCGAAGTGGTGGACTGGGTGATGATCACCACCATCGTGGGCGGCACGGTGGGCGGCTACATCACCTACGCGGGCGCGCACCGCCTGCTGGACCGGGGCATGACGGGCGAGGAAAACCTCAAGGCCGTCACCAGCGGCGCGCTCAACGGCATTGCCGTCACGGGCGTGATGCGCTACGTGCTGTTTCTGGCCATTCTGGGCGTGGTCAGCGGCGGCGTGGTCATCGACATCTCCGGCAAGGGCGCGAACCCGGCGGCGCAGGCCTTTCAGGCTGCAGCGGGCAATTTGGGCCTGCGCTTTTTCGGCCTGGTGCTGTGGGCGGCGGCCATCACCAGCGTGATCGGGGCGGCCTACACCTCCATGTCTTTCCTCACGGCCTTCAGGCCCGGCATTTCGGAAAGTGCGCGCAACAAGGCCACGGTGGTGTTCATCCTGGTGTCGCTGGCCGTGTTTCTGGGCCTGGGCAAAGCGCCTTCGGCGCTGCTGGTGTTTGCGGGCGGCTTCAACGGCCTCATCCTGCCGCTGGGCATGACGCTCTTCATGTACGTCGGCTGGGCGCGCCCTGATTTGCTGGGCGGCAAAACCTATTCACGCCCGCTGCTGGCGCTGGGCTCGGCCGTGTGCCTGCTGACCTGGTACATGGGCTACAAATCGTTTGGCGGCGTTTTCAAATTCATCATGGGATAAGGCATGGCGCACATCGATCTGAACAGCGACCTGGGCGAAAGCCTGGGCGCGTGGCGCATGGGCGATGACGAGGCCATGCTCGGCATCGTCACCAGCGCCAACGTGGCCTGCGGCTTTCACGCGGGCGACGCGGCGGGCATCCTGCGCACGCTGCGCGCCGCCGCCGAGCGCGGCGTGAGCGTGGGCGCGCACGTGGCCTACCCTGACCTGGCCGGTTTTGGCCGCCGCAACATGGACGTGGCCAGCGCCGATTTGCGCGCCGATGTCATCTACCAGATTGGCGCACTGCAAGGGCTGGCGCGCGTGGCCGGCACGCAGGTGCGCTACGTCAAGCCGCACGGCGCGCTCTACAACACCATCGCGCACGACGAGCGCCAGGCGGCGGACGTGATCGAAGCCATCCGCGCCATTGATCCCGGCCTGGCGCTGGTGGCGCTGGCTGGCTCGCCCCTGGTGGGCTGGGCGCAAGCGGCGGGCTTGCGCGTGGTGGCCGAAGCCTTTGCCGACCGCGCCTACACCCCGCAAGGCACGCTGGTCAGCCGCCGCCAAAGCGGCGCGGTGCTGCACGACGCGCCCCAGGTGGCCGCGCGCATGCTGCGCCTGGTGCAGCACGGCGTGGTAGAGGCCATCGACGGCACGCTCACCCCCATACAGGCCGATTCCATTTGCGTGCACGGCGACAGCCCCGGCGCCGTGGACATGGCCCGCCAGGTGCGCCAAACGCTGCTGGAAGCGGGGGTTGAATTGAAGGCGTTCGCGTGAGAAACGCCATTTGAAACGCACCAATAAAAATGCCCCGTCAAATAAAAACGGGGCCTTTTTTGGAAAAACGGTTTTCTGATTATCTGCGCAGGCATCAGCCATTTTCTTCCTGCCGGAAGTCGCAGCATCCCATACCGCCGCAGCACCTCATTTCCTTTGTGCCGGAACGGCATGGTTTCTCGCAGCAAGGCTCTTCCATGATTTTGAGAAGATCATGCTTGGTCCAATCTGACGCCGTATCGCAAGACGATGATTCCGGAATTTTGCCGCCGATTTTTTCTTCCGCCTGCTCCTTCGTCATGGGCGAAATCACCATGTCGATAACGGTATTGAAACGCTCATTCCTGCTTTCAAAATGGAACGGCTTGCCCATTTTGGCCAGAGCAACCCATTCGCTGGCCAGGGACAGGGCGCCATCCGCGCCAGGCACGAAGACCATGCCTGAAACACGGCCAATGCATTCTCCGCCCTCGTCCGCGCCCACCGGCCCCAGGGTGTAGTCCGCCCGCATGACTGTCTGGCCATCCTCTTTCGACATGACGCGCACCTTCTTTCCCGGCTCGGCAATCGCCTGGTGGCCCATGCTTTTTCCATTCACATCCACCCGCATTTCGACATTGAAATATTCCACCGCCCCGGCAGCCCAAGCTCCCGTGCAAGCCAGGCACGCAAGCAGCAGCCCGCAAATGAATTTACGCATACCTGCCTCCAAATGAGTCAAAGGAAATTGCATTCTATGTGCGATTAACCGCGCGCCCACCGGCCATTTGCTGCCTGTTGCCAATATCCGCGATATTCACTTATGACAACCGGATTTCATGATTCATTGCCTTTTATCAAATCAGGATGCGGTTTATTCTTTTCCAAAGCGCATGAACCGCTCCGGATTGCCTTGAATCGGGCCGATGCCTGCAAGGCCACGCCCATGCGCCCCAGACTCTGCGCCGCGCCATCAATGGCCCGCAAGGCCGCATGATCCCCCGTGAAATCCCCGTGAAATCCCCGTGAAATCCCCGTGAAACCCCCCGTGGAATGGGCACAGGCAGCTATCCTTTTTAAAGCGTTCAAGCGGCGCGTCTGTTTTCCGTCTTTTCATTCGTCCATCTTTTTTCCAGGCTTTTTTCATGACTCCAGCCCAATCCGCGCGTCTTGCCTATCGCCAGGGCCTCGTTGCGCCCACGGCGGGCGTGGCGCCCGGCCTGACGCAGGCCAACCTGATCGCCCTGCCCCGCGACTGGGCGTGGGACTTTCTGCTTTTCGCCCAGCGCAACCCCAAGCCCTGCCCCGTGCTGGACGTGACTGAGCCGGGCAGCTTCACAACCGTGCTGGCGCAAGGGGCCGACTTGCGCACCGATCTGCCCCTGTACCGCGTGTGGCGCGATGGCCGGCTGGCGGAAGAAACGCCGGATGCGCGCGCGCTCTGGAACGAGCGGCCCGATCTGGTCACGTTCCTGATCGGGTGCAGCTTCACGTTCGAGACGCCGCTGGCGCAGGCGGGCATTGAGGTGCGCCACATCGCGCTGGGCTGCAACGTGCCCATGTTCAAGACAAACATCGCCTGCCGCCCGGCGGGCCGCCTGCATGGGCCGATGGTGGTTTCCATGCGCCCCATTGCAGCCAGCCGCGTGGCCGATGCCTGCCGCATTTCGGGCCGCTACCCCGGCGTGCACGGCGCGCCGGTGCACGTGGGCGATCCGGCGGCCATTGGCATTGCCGATGTGCAGCGGCCCGACTTTGGCGATGCCGTGCCCATCCGCGCGGGCGAAGTGCCCGTGTTCTGGGCCTGCGGCGTCACGCCCCAGGCGGCGGTAATGGCCTCAGGCGTGCCCTTCGCCATCACGCACGCGCCGGGGCACATGTTCGTGACCGACGTGGCGGATGAGGCGTATCACGCGTAGCCCGTTTCAGCCCCTGTTTCAGGCATCAAATCGCCCGCGAGTCCGCATGGAACAAGCGCAGGCAGCTATCAAAAAAAGAGCGAAACAGCTCTATCCCGGTTTCATCTTCTTTCCAGCATGAGATTTCTCCCCGTCACCGCAGGCGCTTTGCTTGTCGAGCTGCCCGATTTGCCCCGCACGCTGGCGCTGCTGCGCGCGCTGCAAGCTGGCCCGCCCGAGGGCGTGACCGAAGTCATTCCGGCCGCGCGCACGCTGCTGATTCATTACGAGCCGTGGCGCTTGGACGATGCGCAACTGGCCGCCGCCGTGGCCGCCATTGCGCAAAAGGCACAAAGTGCAGCAGAAAGCGGCGCGCCGCCTGAAGAAGCGGCCGGGGC